>CASECH010000114.1 GCA_949286405.1 uncultured bacterium | reverse complement strand
GTCGGCATCGGCATCGGCGTCTGCATCAGCGTCTGCGTCTGCATCAGCGTCGGCATCAGCATCGGCATCGGCATCGGCGTCTGCATCAGCGTCTGCGTCTGCATCAGCGTCGGCATCAGCATCGGCATCGGCATCAGCGTCGGCATCGGCGTCGGCGTCACTATCATTATCACTATCTGCCGGATATTCGTTCTCGTCATAATAATTACGCTCATCTTTATCATGACCAATTGCCGTAACATCATCCGGTCTTACAGATTTTGCAACCCAATCTAGTGGTTCGCCATCCTCTTTCCTTAATGGATTTGTAGTATCATCAGGCTTCACATAAAAACCATCTCTACCTAAAGAGATATACTTACCATCAACGTAGACATTATCTGCAACAAGAGTTAAATCTTTCTCATTTGGATTAGAATTCCCCTTTAAACGGCCATTAACTATTGTTAACTTTGAATCTGCCCAATGGTGTACCCCATCAATCCATTCAGAATCAACCCTTGTATTTGGATTTATGTCTAAAACTTTTATTGTTGCAGACTCAGGGATAATATCATCATTAGGCCCATAATAATCAACTGGAGTGTTTGGAACAGAACCTAAATTTTCGATTTTAAGTTCAGCACCTCTATTTACAATATTTATATTTTTGTTTGCGGTAATCTCTTGAATATCTGTATTTCCTGAAAATTCAGCATCAATACTACCCTTTTTTGATATCATGGTACCAACACTTGTGTTGTACTTATCATCTTGACCTTTTATATTAATGTCATTTATAGCCAAAATATTAACTTTACTATTTTGACTATCTGTTTGATTAAATGTTAACTTATTGTCTGAAGTTCCTATGTGATCACTTGCAATTAAAGATATTCCACGACCTTCAACATTTGCTTTTGAAGAATCAGTTGAAGCATTTAAGATTGAATAAGAATTTCCATTTTTATCGTAATCTGCAGTAAGTATTACATTACCATCTGCCTTAATATGATCGACTCTCATATCAGTACCCTTACTTGCAATATTGATTACTAAATCAGAATTACTGCCTTTTGTATCGATTGTTTGAGCATTAATTTTACCATCAACTTTTACATTTATCGATTTATCAAACTCCCTTGCATCAGGACCGATACCAAGGCCATCTTCTTTTACACTTGTATTATTACCTATTGTACCATTCTTAACAGTAATATCGAGATTCCCTTTATTTGAAGTAGATATAAGAGTTTTATCAAAGCCGGCATTTAATAGATTTCCATTTTCAACATTAATAACAATATCTCCTGTCGAAGAAATATAATTATCATTTTTAGAGTTATCACCTATTACGATATCTGAATTTGAGTTATTTATATTGATATCATGACCACTGATCAAACCATCAATATCTATACCGTCACTACCCAAATTATTTATATAAAGTGTGTCAGTATTATTTTGGACTCTACCTGTATTAGTAATATGAATACCTGCATCACCAATATTGACAATACCCATATCACCTTCATCATTTAAAAGTTTACCTGAAATTACAACTCCTTCATTACCGGAATTCGCAATCATTAAATTTCCGTTTTTATTTGAAATTGATCCATCTGATGTGATTGTAACTCCGCTACCTGAATTATTTAAAATTAAATTGCCATTCCTATTAGCAATATCTCCTGAAATATTTATTTTTCCACTATTATTTTCTATAACAAAATTACCGTCGGGATTTGATATATTACCAGAAATATCAACTCCATTTGAACCAGTATTAGTAATTTCAACATCACCTTTACTAAAATTCTTAATTTCTCCAGCAATATTTGTACCACCGTCTTTACCATATGATACTATTGAAATTCTACCACTATCATTTGCAAAAGAATTTCCTGTATTAAAATTATCTGTATTTACTAAATTATTGAATAAATTCTCAGCCTGTTTCATTGACAAAAGAGTAGTTGAATCTTTAACTCCAGATATTACAGAAGCATCTTTTGAAATATTTACATCTCCGGCTTTTATTTCAACTAAATCTCTAGCTATAACCTTTCCATCAATAGTTACAGAACCATTGCCCGGAGTCAAAGCCTTTTCATAATTCTGAATAAGTTGAGGATTATGATCAATATCTCCTTTATATTTATCAAAAGATTCTTGAGTAGGTGTCAAAACTGATAAAGAACCAACATTTAAAACACCGCTTGCTCCCACAACCATTCCGTTTGGGGAAATAAATACTGCATGCCCGTCATAAAAGTTTCCGTCACGCATTGCATTTATAATACCATCAATTTTTATTGTATTATCAACAAGGTTTACAAACTTTTCAACATTCTTTTCTCCATATTTAAAAATTAAGTTAGCAATATCGCCTTCACTTAACTCAAAATTGTGATATTTTCTAAAACCTGTATCACCGTTTACAGCGGTAGGATCCAAATCAAATATATTACCAGGACCATCAGGATTAGGTCTTCCTTCTGCTCCAGAAATATTACTGGCTAATACTTGCAAACATAATGTTTGGTGCATTAAGAAACAAAAAGTCAATAACGAAGCTACTACTTTTCGTCTATTAGCCTTAATCTCAATCATACCTTTACTTCCTTTCACATTTCCCTTTTATTTTTAATTCCGTTTAAATTTTTATTAGTCACTATATATTAACAAGAGCGAAATTCGTTTTCTATCAAATATTCAAATTTTATTACAAATACTTAACAAATTTGCACAAATACACACCCTGTTACATGGAACTAAAAACAGTAATAAAAATTTATTGCTAATTTATGAAAATTTGTTACAATTAATTATTTTTCTTTAATTTATACAAACACAAAACTGCATATGCGAAATAAAAAATTACTAACAAAGAAAGCATTTCAAATATTGCAGGTAAATCAATCTGAGAATTAAAGAAATAATATGCAAAACTGAATGGGATAAATGATAAAAACACTCGACACAAAGTCTTTGTTGGAAACTTTAACCCTAAACCAGGTAATACTATTACAACACTTAATAAAAAGTATAAAAAGTTTGCAACCAATGTAGCTACTCCTACACCTATAAGTCCATATTTTGGAATTAACAAAATATTCAAAACAATATTAGAAATCCCTGAAATAAGTTTTATTATAAAATCAATATATGTCTTATTAGCCAAATGATACTGAAGAGTCGTATAATCTGTGAGAGCCATGAAAAATGTTCCAAATGCAAAATATGGAATCAATTGAAATGCAATATTAAATTTATCATTTGATGAAAACATACTTACATAATCAACAGAATATAATGAAATCACCAAAATCACAGGTAGAGCAACTAATACAAAATATCCAGTGAACCTTGAAATTATTGGTCTCACGTCTATACGTTCTTCATACATGTTAATTATTCTAGGTATAGCTGCGACAGTAATTATAGAAAAAATTGTCATTAATAAAGGTAATGTCAGCCCATATGCAACTCCTACAATACCAACTTGAGAAAAACCATGAATACTATTCATAATGAATTTGTTACTTTGATTTATAATCCATGCACTTAATGAAGTAGCCGCAATAGGTATACCATACTTGAATATTGGCAACATTGAATGCCATTCTATTCTTTGAAATTTGAACCAACTTAAGATATTACTTTGATAAATCAATAATAAATCTATCAAAGAAATAGATACTCCCATACCCAAAAGAAGCCCCATTGCTCCGAGATGAAAATATTTTATAAAAAATACTGATAATAAAATTGATGAAAACTGGTTTAAAATAGTTGTCAAAGTAAAAGATAACGATTTTAATTGTGCTCGCAATAACTGTGATAATAAAGCTCTTGCTGCTACAGGAATGATAAGTATCAAAATCGCTGCAAAATATTTTACAGGAACATGAAAAAATGAATAAAAATTATGCCTGAAAATAAATGCAACTAAAACCATCAATGCTAGATTAGATACCAACATTAATACAATAGTAGTAAGATATTTAGGCATATCTTGAGTTAATTGGTGCTGTCTGAAAAATCTTAATCCAGAAAGTCCTACCCAATCAGAAAATAAAATACATAAAAAAGAAAGCATTGCTATTGATATAGAATATAGTCCATATTGTTCAGGAGACAACAGTCCCGTATATATAGGAACAATAATAGCATTCCCAAGCATTCCACAAAGTTTTGAAGGAGAATACTTCAACATATCTTTAAAAATCGCTTTTAACTGTTCTTTTTCTACTTCTTTATTTTCAACAAATTCCATAATCATACCTTAATTTAATATTAATATTGATTTTAATACATATTATACAATAAATTAGAAAAATTATTTTATTACTCCAAAAAGATCATACTCGTCTGAGCTTTCAATTAAAACACTTTCAATATCGCCTGGAACTACCGGTTTTTCTGATTTGGCATAAACGACACCGTCTATTTCCGGTGCATCGTGTTCTGAACGCATTATAACTACACCTTCATCAGTATAACCTTCGACTATACAATCTATCGTCTTCCCTACATAATTTTTATTTATTTCTCTGGAAATTTTTTGCTGAAGTTCCATTAATAACTTTCTTCTACGCTTTTTTATTCTAGCAGGTACTTGATCCTGCATAGAATAAGAGACAGTATTTTTCTCTCTTGAATATTCAAAAACTCCCATTTTTTCAAAACGCATATCTTCTACGAACTTATATAGTTCATTAAACTGTTCTTCTGTCTCTCCGGGATATCCTACTATAAAAGCTGTTCTTATCGCGACATTCGGAATATTATTTCTTATTTTTGTTATTAATTCTCTATAATCAAATGTAGGTCTTCGCATAGATCTCAAAACTTCAACATTATAATGCTGAAGTGGTAAATCTATATACTTTACAACTTTATCCAAACGTGCAATTGTTTCAATAAGCTCGTCACTTAACTGTGAAGGATATGCATACATAATTCTTATCCAGCCAAGTCCCTCTATTTTATTTAACTCAACCAACAAATCTGCAAGAGAAGCCTTGCCGTAAATATCTATCCCATAACTTGTAGTATCTTGTGCAATTAGAACAATTTCTGTAACACCTTTTTCAACAAGTAATTTAGCTTCATTTACGATATTTTCAATTGAGCGTGAATGGTACTCTCCACGTAACTGAGGAATAATACAATAACCACAATGATAATTACATCCATCAGCTATCTTTATATATGAACTCGAACCGACTGTTATTTGTTGTCTTTCAATTTTTTCAGG
>CASECH010000113.1 GCA_949286405.1 uncultured bacterium | reverse complement strand
TTGATTCAAGGAACACGTTGCTATTCCAACGGCAATTGCAGCTGCCACAGTAAGTTTTTTAATAGTCATTTTTACCTCCTTGTGTTACGGGGTTTTTTACTAAAAACCCAAAAAATTTCTTAAAAAACAAACTAATACTAGATTATGTACTTCATTTTTCATAAGAAACATTGCCAAAAGCGGTTATCCACGAGGGTAGTTTTCAAATTGACTTTAAAACTTGATTTCGGTATCATCCTTATAAGAATAGAAGGGTTTTGTTATGTTAAAAAATTTGATTTTATTTTTGTTGTTAATTGTTGTTATCGTTTCGGGTTGCAGTAAAAAAAATGTTAATGAAAATGATTTGATGTCTGTTATAAAAAGAGATAAAATTATTGTTGGTGTTAAGGATGATACAAAACCTTTTGGGTATCGTGATAAGAATGGTAATTTAATCGGATATGATATTGACCTTGCAAAGGAAATTGCAAAAGGTATTTTAGGAAGTGAAAAAAAGATAGAATTTGTTACTGTAACTCCTTCTAATAGAATTATGAAGCTAAATAGTGGAGAAGTTGATATGTTGATTTCAACGATGTCAATAACTAATCAAAGACAACAAGTTGTAGATTTTTCAATACCTTATTATATAGCAGGTCAGGCTATTATGGTGAATAGTGATAGCAGGGCTACTACAATAAGAGATTTTATAGGTAAACGTATGATAATTGTTTTTGGCTCTACTAGTGAAAGAACTTTGAGAATGAATGTACCGGATGTGAAAGTTATTGGATATAAGACTTATCCTGAGGCTTATCGTGCTTTGAAAGATAGAAAAGCTGATGCTATGGTAGCTGATGATACAATTTTATTAGGTTTTACATTGTCTGATAAGTCGGTAAGACTTTTGAACAAAAGATATTCAAAAGAGCCTTATGCTATTGCTTTTAGAAAAACAGATGCATCAAAAGAGTTACAAAATAAGGTTAATTATATTTTAGATAATATGAAATCAAGCGGGAAGTTAAATAGATTACAGGATAAATGGCATATAAAATAGATTTACATTAATGAGCATCTTTTAAAACAACAATAGTTTCTTCCAGTTCAATTTTCAGATACTCTAGTTGTTGGTCTATATTATTATTATTGTAGATATATCCGGCTCCTGAGTAAGCTAAATACGGATTGTATTTTTCGGCTTCTGCTCTTAAAAGTGATACAGACTGAGCGTGTAAATTTAATTCCATTAATTTTTGGAATGATACGTAATTGCTTTCCGGTTTATCAAGATATTTATTTCTTAAAAATTCACAATTTTTATTTAGAAAGTAAACACTAGCAACGAAACGTTGAACATTTTCTTGATTTTCGATTATGTCGTATACTTTTTCAAGCATTGGAATGATTTCGTTAATATCATTTATGTATTCAGATGTTTTATCTTTTTTTAGAATGATATTTACAAAAGCAGGGTTATCACGTGGTATTGGTTTTATTTCATTAGCAGAATTGAATTCTCTGCTGCCTTGAAAGACAGGTTTTGCCTCTGCAGGTTCATTGGTGGTAAAGTTTTTGGATACATTTGGTAGTGTCCCGACATAGCCTTTACCTTCTATTTCTTGAGTATTATTTTTTTTGCCCCAACCCCAAGCAAAACAAGGTGTTATGCCTAAAGTTAATGCAATAGTTAATATTACTAACTTTCTCATACCTTGATTATAATAATAATTTATAAAAAATCATCATTTATTTACTTTATTTGATTAGTATAAGAAAAGAATTTTTATGTTAAAGTTTATTATATTTTGGAGGATAAAACTATGAAGACAATATATTTAGCAGGTGGTTGTTTTTGGGGAATTGAAGCTTATTTTTCGTTGTTAGACGGTATATGTTCAACAACTGTCGGTTATGCAAATGGAAATTGTGAAAATCCTACTTATGAAAAAGTTTGTACCGGTGCTACAAATTTTGCAGAAACAGTAAAAGTGGAATATAATTCTGAGGTTATATCTTTGAATGAAATATTAGATCATTTTTTTGATATTGTTGATCCGACTACGTTAAATAAACAGGCTTTTGATATTGGAACTCAGTATCGTAGCGGAATTTATTACGTTGATGATAAGGATAGAGAAATAATTGAGAATAAAATAGAAAGTATAAGACATCATTATATGAGAAAAATTGTGACAGAAGTTGAGAGGTTAAAAAATTTTTATGAGGCAGAAAATTATCATCAAAAATATTTGACAAAACATCCGGGAGGTTATTGTCACATAAATCTTTCAAGGGCTATGAATTATAAAAAAAAGACTGATTAATCAGTCTTTTTTGTTGTTTGAGAATCTTGTTCTGTATGTTTTCTGCCGAATAAGTGCCATTTTTTGTGAGTAGGACAAAGTACTGTTTCTGTATCTGTATAATACATTTTTTGTCCAAAAGGTCTAATTTCTGGATCTCTTTCATAAAATGCTTTGTTGTTTCGACAGTATTTCATTTCCTTTTTTGCCATTTTTCTGACAGATTTGAATTTAGCTTTTTGCGCTACATTTAAAATGTCTAAAAATTCTTTGTCATATTTGTCAGATGTCTCTTTCATTTTCTTTTCACAATCTTTGACAATTTGTTCTTGTTTTTTTATAGAAGCCTTGCTAGCTTTGTTAGTACAAAGTTTTTTTAGAACGTATTTTTCTTGCATAAGTTGGTTAAAAATTATATCAAGTTCTTGATATCTTTCTTTGTCTAATTGATCTTTTATTTTGGCTTGATCAGCTGATAAATTAAGCACATTGTACATAGTGAATCTTTCATTATACATAGAAGTTGCAAGATCAAGACATTTTGTTTTCATTTCGTAATTGTTGCAATCACAAGCCTCTTCTGTCTTTGCTATTACAGGCATGCTAAGGTATAGTATTGATAAACTAATTATAAATATATTTTTCATTTACTCCCTCTTTCGTTATGAAAAATTATTGCATATTTTTTTATTGAATTCAATAAATTAATATTTATAGTAGAATATCTCGTATGGAAGAAATGAATTTAAAAAATTATGCGTATATTGGCGATGCTGTATGGGAATTGCATATCAGAAAAAAAACAGTATTTATTACAGAAAATTCTAAAAAACTTCATGAAATAACAACAGCAAAAGTAAAAATGGATTTTCAAGCTCAATTATTAAGAGAACTTGAACCGATATTAACAGAAGAAGAAAAAGAAATTGCTCGTAGAGGAAGAAATTTATCAATACCGGTTGGAAGACGTCAAAATCAATCTGAGTATAGACAAGCTACTTCTTTTGAAGTTTTAATAGGTTGGTGGTATTTTAATAATATGCAAAGATTAAATGAAATTTTTGAAAATATTGAAAGCTACCTATAAAAAGTAAAAATTTTTAAAAAAAGTACTTTACAAAAAAAAATTAGCATGTAGAATGAATATTGTGACCAATAACTGGTTCCCATAAATGGGGGTTTAGCTCAGCTGGTAGAGCACCTGCTTTGCACGCAGGGGGTCAGGAGTTCGAATCTCCTAACCTCCACCAAAAAAGAGAG
>CASECH010000112.1 GCA_949286405.1 uncultured bacterium | reverse complement strand
GTTTGAGAATTAGTATTAACCATAGCTGCAAATGCTGATGATTCTGCAATAAATGTAACCAATAATAATAAAGTTATAAATTTTTTCATAGTTATCCTTTGTTATTAAGTTCCTAATATTTTATGTAATAGCGATTTCCATCAAAGACTTAATAGCTGGCCATTCAAGCTTCCATAACCCTGATGCATCAAGAGCATAGTTCCCTACACAAGCTAATTTACAATCTTTGCACTTGTTAACTGTTTCAATAAATAACGGATCTTTAATAACGTCTTTTAAAGATCTGTTACGTACACTAATGAATGGCTTTCTGTCATAGCAACGTAGCATGTCTCCATTTGAATAGATTACAGTAGCTATTCTTGGCCAATGACATTCATAATAAGTTTTCTTATTAATTATATAATCCATAAAGTAATATGAATTTCTTATTGGATAGCCATTTTTCTTTAGTTCTTTTATTTTTATGAACATTTCAGCCAGTTGTTCATTTTCTAGTTCTGTTTCTACAACATTTTGAGCTTCTTCCGGTCTTGATGCAGCTTTGTTTACTGTAAAGTATAATAAAATATCAGCATCTTTACAGTATTGTGCTACTTCTTTTATTTGTTCAAAGCTCGTTTGAGTTGATACAGTGCAGCAAACATAAATTCTCATTTTAGGAGAGTGTATTTTATGATACTCCACACCAGACATTACTTTGTCACAAATTCCGGGCATATGACGAATATCATCATGAGCTTTTCCAATAGCATCTAAAGATACAAACATTAAATCTGTGTATTTAGCAAAATCAGGATTTGATTCTAAATACCAGCCGTTAGTTGCAATTTTTGTATATAGACCAGCGTCATGCGATGCTTTGCATATTTGTGCAAAATCGTCTCTTAATAGAGGTTCTCCGCCCCAAAGTATACTATCCATATATCCTATTTGACCTGCTTCTGTAAGTAATCTTACGATTTCATCTGTTGGCATGTCATCAGTTCCCTTTTTAGATTTCCAAAAGCAAAAGTCACAATCACAGTTACATTTGCTTGTAACCATAAGTGAAAAACACAATGGCTTTGGATTTTTAGACAGACGACTTTGAACACATTCTAATGCTCCTCCAAAAAGATGTCTATAATACTTTAGACGTTCAAAAGTCATCTTATTCCTTGATTTTGCTTCCATTTCTCACCTCTCCCAGATAACAATATTTTTCATGAGGGTATCATGAAATATGTTGTATCGCAAATTTAAATAGCCAAATGTCTATAAAAAATGTCACAAACTTAACATATTTTTTTTTGTATTTGTTTTCTTTTTACAAGATCTATAAACGCTTCGATCCTTGTAATATAACCAGCTTTACCAGTTTGCTCATCAAGTACAAGTGACATTATTGGAATATTTTCTTCTTTACTTATTTTAGGGAGTATATTTTGTGCAACAATTTCAGGCATGCAAGAAAACGGTGATATGTGGATAACTCCATCAACTCCATGTCGTGCTGCATATACTGTATCTCCTATTGTTTCTATACATTCTCCGCCGATAGCTCTTTTCATGTATTTTTCTGCATAACGCACTGAACGTTCTCTGTGGGATTCTTTTCTGTAAAAAATAGACGGTTTTAAGACATGTTCAAGCCAGTCTCCAAACATAATTTGTCTTTGTACCTCTACTCCCATATCTCCCAGTTCTTTTTCTATATTTTGATTGGTGTAAGGATCAAGAAGAACAAAAAACTCTCCAATTAAGTATACAATAGGAACATTTTTATTTTTGTCTATTGGTATTTTTTTGAAGTCTTTTATAATATCTTTTTTTAGCTTTTTTGCTTTCCATACAGAGTTTGTTTCGTCAACAATTTTAAGCCATTTATTATAACATTTTTCAGCATCACCTTTGTTTAATTCTCTTGGACGAGTATAAAATAGTAATTTTTCAGCTGTATCGATTGCAAAAAACTTATTAAACCCCAGACTAAATCCTTTGTAGTACCTCCAAGGGTTTATACAATGGGTTACATGCCAGAAAGCTTGAAGGGTTTGTTTCATTTTACTTTTGTACATGTCAAAAATTACCATATCAAACTTATAGCCCATTGATTTTAGAGTTTTTTGAGCCATTTTTGTGTAATTTCCTAACCTGCATGAACCAGGGGCTTGAAACATCATTAGAGTGTTTGCACCTTTTTCTAGTGCCATTATGTAGTTGGCTAAATTAAGTTTGTATGGTAGACATATTCCCTCAATACTGTTTCTTACACCGATCTCAAGGGCTTCATTGCTATTAGGTGGCGGTATTACAATATTTGCACCTAAAGATAAGAGCAGGGCTTTAAGTGGAATATCTATTCTACCCATTCTTGGCCAAGCGATAATTCTGTCTTTAGCTTGGATTGTATTTTCCATTTTTTGTTTTTCAAGTTTTTCTTCAAGTTTCATAACGATAATACTATCACAAATTTAGTTTACGATGATAGGATTTGAATAAAAATATGGTTGATTTTTGAAAAATCCTTCTATACGATATTTCCCTTTTTTTGAAAGTTTTAGAGAGAGATTATTTGTATTTGTTGTATTATGTATTTCTTCTCCATCGAGTATAATTTTAATTCTGCAATTTCCTTTTAAGGTGATATTTAATACTGTATTTGGAGTTAATTCAATTTTTTCTCCGCAAGATACTGATTTTATTCCGTTATTTATGTGTATTTTCGGAATAATAGAAGATATTTGTCTATTGATAATGATATTTTGACCTTGTTTTATTGCTTTTAAAATAAGGTTTTTACTTTTTTGAAAGTCTTCGGGTAGGTAATCTTTTAGATTAATAATATTGTTTAAACTTTTAAAATGACACTCATAAGGGAATATTGTAATCGGCAAAATATATTTTGATATTTTTAGAGCGTGAGCATCACATCCTCCAATAGCAGGAACAATTTCTTTTTTCTCTTTGTTTAATTTATCCCACCATAAGAGAGTATCTTTATTCGGGCCTAAAATTAACTTATGTCGAAAAAAGTAGCTGTATGCTATAGTAAAAATATTTGATTCATCATAGTTATCAGCCCAATCAGAAAACCAATTCCATATTTCTATTCCGTCAGGAATGATAGATTTGTTTGTCCATTTTATTGGTAAATTTTTATGTTTGCGATTATCTTTTTCATCAGGATGTGCTGCAAAGCCAAAACCGTTTTGAATTCTAACTTCATCTACAATTTTTTGAATATCATCATTCGGATTAATTAAATTTTTTATTCCTAAAGCTATGTAATGATTTGATTGACTTGGAGAAATTTCTTCACCTTTTATTACACATACTCCGTTATAAAAACCTTCTTCAATATCCAAGTTATTATGGTCTGTAATAATAATCCAATCCAATCCTGCCTTTTTTGCAGCTTTAGAAATTGAATTAATATCTCCTGTTCCATCGGAGTGTTTTGAATGGATGTGTATAGCACCTAAATATTGTTGAATAGAATTTGTTGTCATTTTATTACTTTACTGCATTAGCTAGAATTTGATTATTTTCTCTATTTTCTCCATTTAAAGAGCTGTTGTTAATTTGAATTGTTTTAGGTCTTTTTGCAATTAAAGCTCTTTTCTTTCTCATAAGCATATCAACAAAAGCTTCTAAACGTGTAATAAATCCTGCTTCACCTGTATGTTCATCTATTGTAAGATGAATTATCGGCATATTGTACTCCTTACAATGGTAAGTAATTTCGTCAACCATCAAAGAGTCAGGTCCGCACCCGAATGCGGAAAGTGCAATAATACCGTCTACTTTATTATTCAAAAGGTAATATGCGGCAGTTCCTGTAAGTTCAAGTTCGTTTGCCCAGTATTGAATTTCTCCTAATGCATTAATAGATTCTAAAGAAGTTTTATGGTCAATATCTAGTGCCGTATATACTTTTACATCCATAGCTTCTAGTTTTTTGATTAATTTCATGGATATTCTTTCATCATACAAGTTGTATCCATGTGCCATAATTACTACAGACAGAGGTTTTACAATTTCAACTTCTTTTTTTATAAAATTGTGTTTTATTGCATTTTCAAGAGCTTTTTCATAATTAATTCCTGCTCTTGTCATATTCATAAAATTGTTGTACATTGCCCATCCAGCATTAATTGCAGTTTGAATTTTGTTGGAATCGGTTACTCCTAATTGCTCTGCTGTATGTTGCCAAAAATCATAAAAACTTATATTTTCAGTTTTATCAAGTGTTGGTTCAATCATTGTGAATGGTTTGTTAATAACATTCCTTATTATTTCCGGAAGTCCTCTTATTTTGCTGCAATTATTTATTTTAAATCCTGTAGACTGAATTGAAGGGACAAAAATTGTGTCGCAATTTTTATCTTCCAAAAGATTAAGAACATGGCCTACATAAACTTTTATTGGTAAACAAGTTTCTGAAACTACATGTTGAGAGCCTGTATTTATAATTTTAGATGTCGTTTTGTCTGATAATATAACTTCAATTCCAAGACTTTCAAAAAATCCGTAATAAAATGGAAAATTGTAGTAATACGATATAGCTCGAGGTATCCCTATTTTAGAATGTTTTAAGTTTGATGTCATTGTAAAATGTATATAACCTTTCAAATTTATGGTTAAAACTTTCAAAAAAAGTATACACGACAAGTGTAAATAAATCAAATAATAATGTAAAGCCTTTGTAATAAATAAAAAGGTTAACTTTATTAAAAGTTAACCTTTGATTGATTAAGGGTCAATTTTAGGGTTGATATTATGGTCTATTTTAAGAGGAATTATGCTTGAACTTTTGAAGTGCTTTTGCTGAATAACCAAGTTCCTGCTGCGATTACACCAGCTGC
>CASECH010000111.1 GCA_949286405.1 uncultured bacterium | reverse complement strand
TCGAGTTGATTTAATGATTGAGAATGGTTTGATTGACGAAACTAAATTTTTATTAAAAAAACATGGTCATATATATAATATCGTTAATACAATAGGTTATCAGGAGATGACTCAATATTTGGATGGCATAATTTCTCTTGATGAAGCTGTTGAAAAACTCAAACGGAATACGAGAAATTATGCAAAACGTCAATTAACTTGGTTTAGAAAAAATCCTGATATAAAATGGAATATTTATCCAGAGAAGTTGAAAAAGTGATTATAATATACATGCAAGAACCATTAGTATTAGTGCTCCAATTTGTACTGCGGTCATAGCATTTTGTGAAAATTTATTTGAATCATATTTGCTTGCAGATTTTGCTGCTTTGTATGCACTCGAAATTCTATTCATTCTTGTCTCGGGTGAATCATTTTTGAAAGTTGTTCCAAACATTGTGGATTCAAGCCTTGATAACCTGTTTGACATGTCATCATTTGGGTATGCTTGGTTAAATATTGATTTTTCTACAGATGCAATATTTACAGGTTTTTTAGGCTTACTATTTAGGTATTGTGGTGCGTGTTGTGCATTATATTCGTCATAATCGAATTTATTTGGTGATTCATATTGATCAAGACTGTAGTTTCTATCAAGTTCAATAGGTTCATCATCATAAAAACCATTAGAACTTTGTGCTATTGCATTATCAATAAGACTTTGAGGTTTTAATTCTCCTCTTAATCTATCTACCCTAGTACTAAAATCATCATTTTTAAATGTTTTACCAAAGGTTTTTTGCTCTAAATTTGCGAGCCTTGTATTAAGGTCGGTTGTTTTAAATTCTTTTTTAAATACTTGTCTTTCAAGCTCATTTATTGAAGGATAATCAACTCCCGGGCCCGTTGATTGAGCTATAGTATCCTCTTTTATGCTGTCAGACTCTTCAGCAAAAGTATCTTCTTTAGGGGCAATTTCTTGTCCGTAAAGGTGTGCGGCAAGATCTTGTTTCAAGTTTGCCATTTTTTGAGCATTTGATTTATTTGTATTTTGTCCATAGACTGTTTTTTCGATTCGATTGAATCTTGTAGTATCATCCTCGTTATTATATTGGAAACCATATAATGCATTTTCTATTTTGCCTAATGTTGCACTATATTCAGTAGAGGCATATGTTGGGTTTATACCTATGTTAAAGACTATAACAAATGACAATAGTAAAATAAGTTTTCTCATAACAACTCCTTAGATATAGGATAAAGTTGCATGATGTGAAATTCTATTCTACGAAGTTGTTATTTAAAAAAGACCTAAAATTCATATAAAATCTTAGGTCTTTAGTATTAATATTTTTCTTTTATAAGACAAAAGTCTTAATTATGCCCTTAATTTTCTAAGGGCATCTAATTCATCTTGATAAGGTGAGATATTACATAATTTCTCAATAATACCAGGGAATACTGATGCTACATAATCGACTTCATCTTCTGTTGTGTATTTGCTAAGTGATAGTCTAATACTTCCATGGATAGCAGTGAAAGGTACATTCATAGCTCTAAGAACATGGCTTGGCTCAAGTGAACCTGACGTGCACGCACTGCCTGAACTTGCACAGATTCCTAAATCACTCAAGTGTAGAAGAATCAATTCACCTTCAATGTATTCAAATCCGATATTTGTTGTATTTGGAACTCTGTTTGCAATACCGGTATTTAATCTTGCATTAAATACATTTTTCAAAATACTTGCTTCCAATTTATCTCTTAGACGTTTTACTTCTGTAGCTTCATATTTTAAGAAATCTGTAGCAATTTCTGCAGCCTTACCCATTCCGACAATATATGGAACATTTTCTGTACCAGCTCTTTTCCCGCGTTCTTGGTGCCCTCCGATAATAAGAGGTGTAATCATTGTCTTAGAGTTGACATATAGTGCTCCAACTCCTTTTGGTGCGTGGAATTTATGACCGGAAATACCAAGTAAATCTATGTTTGCTGCTTGTACATCAATAGGGATTTTACCTGTAACTTGTACTGCATCTACAAATAGTTTAGTCTCTTTGTTTTTTGATTTAACAATTTCTGAAATTTTTTCAATAGGGAATATTACACCTGTTTCATTATTTGCATACATTACAGAAACAAGTGCTGTATCGTAATTTATTGCTTCTTCAAGTTGTGCCAAATCAAGTTCACCATTTGCATTTACTCCGATGTAATCTACGGAGTAGCCTTCTTTTTCGAGTGTTTGATAAAGGTTAAGTACGCATGGGTGTTCTACTTTTGTAGTTATAATGTGGCGCTTGTTTTTGTTCATGTTCAAAACGCCTCTTATTGCAGTATTAGCACTCTCTGAACCACATGAGGTGAATATGATTTCTTTTTCATTTGCAGCATTGAGAAAGTCTTTAATTTTTCCTCTGGCTTCTTTTACTGCGTGATTTGAGTTTTTCGCAAAAGAATATATGCTTGAAGGATTTGCATATTCGCTTGAAAAATAAGGTAGCATTGCTTCAAGTACTTTGTCATCAACTTTTGTAGTTGCATTGTTATCTAAATATATTAATTTTTTTTCCATTATTCTACCTCTATTACTTCAATATGAGGATCTACTGCTTCTTTTAGAGTTGTCTCTACAAATGCTTTAAGAGTCAGATTAGAGTTTTTACAACCAGAACATTTGCCTCGCAGTTTAACTATAACTTTGTTTCCATCGATATCTATTAGTGTAATGTCTCCACCATCTTTACGTAATTCTGGAGATATTTGATTTTCTATAATACTGTTTATTTTAAGTATTTTTTGTGCAGGGCTTAATGTAGATACTTTTTCTTCCTCTTTTTTCTCTTTGTGGTAATAAGTATCTATTATATCCTGAATTATATTTCTACATTTACCGCAAGCACCACCTGCTTTAGTATAATTTGTTATTTCTTCAACAGTTTTTAGCCCGTTTTGTTTTATAGCATCCCAAATCATATTTTCTGTAACTCCAAAGCAGTTACATACTATTTTTTCAGTTTTTTCAGGTTCTCTAAGTTCATCTAAATCTAAGTAATCTTGCATTTCTCCGTAATTTTTTAAAGCGTCTTCCAATGCTTCATAACCCATAACTGAGCAGTGCATTTTTTCCGGAGGTAATCCTCCCAGCTGGTCTGCTATATCTTTGTTTGTAATCTTTCTTACTTCATCTACAGTTTTTCCGATAATCATTTCTGTTAGAATACTTGAACTTGCAACAGCTGAACCGCATCCAAAGGTTTGAAATTTTGCGTCTGTTACAATGTTATTTTCTATTTTTAAATATATTTTCAATGAGTCACCACAAGCAAGAGAGCCGGCTTGACCAATAGCATCAGCATTATCAATCTTGCCTACATTTCTTGGGTTTCTGTAGTGGTCAATTACTTTTTCTGAATAATCCCACATATTCTTATCCTTTTCTATCTACTACTTCGATTATTATTTTAACCTAAAAACATCACTTACAAGTTTTTATTAATTATAATTTAATAATTCACTTAGCCAAATATGAGTTTATCATTTTCTAATTTAGAATGAATTCCATATGGAATTGTAATTTTTCTACTTTTGTGAGTGATTCCATTCTTTTTAACAACTGGGATATTTAGTTTTTCTGATATTTCAACAACTAAATTCTCAAACCATTCTTCATTATCAAGCTCAATAAAATCTCCTAAGACAATAGCTTGGATATTTTTGTTAAATTGTTCAATGTTTATTAATTGTTGAAACATTTTGTCAATTTTATATACAGGTTCATTCAGGTCTTCAGCGAAGAAAATGAAGTTTTCTTCCGGAATAAAATCCTGACCGCACAATGAAACAATTGTAGATAAATTGCCACCCCAAAATATACCTTCAGTATTTCCTTTTTTATATACTTTATCAATTTTATATGAAATTGTATCAGCGGTTAATGTCTTAAAAAATTGTTTGCTTGTGTATACATTGCATGTTTCTTTTGCAAAATCACTTAGTACCATAGGTCCTGAATATGTAATAAGTCCTGCTCGTTTTAAAATCATTGCATTTAAGGCTGTCACATCAGAATATCCACAAAAAATTTTGGGGTTGTTTCTAATGAGTGAATAGTCGATTTTATTGATAATCCTTATTGCACCATATCCTCCTCGAAGACATACAATTGCTTTGATATGAGGGTTTATGAACATTTTATGGAGTTCTTCTACTCTTTTTTCATCACTTCCTGCAAGATATCTGTCTTTATCGAAAATATTTTCACTTAAAACAACATTATATCCATGTTCTTTAAAATAACTTATAGCTTGTAAAATATTATCTTTCGAGTCGTTGTAAGCTCCTGATGTTGCAACTATTCCTATTGTATCCCCAACCTTAAGTTTTTCAGGTTTAATTATGTTCATATAAATACCTTTTTTTTATAAGTTTTGATATAATAATTTTATCATGAACGAAAAATATGTACCATTATATAGAAAATATAGACCACAAAAGTTAGAAGAAGTAGTTGGTCAAGAGCATATAAAAAAAGCTTTAAAAAATGCTATTGAGCTTAATAAAATATCACATGCATATCTTTTTACCGGCCCTAGAGGAACAGGAAAGACTTCTACTGCAAGAATTTTTGCAAAATCGTTAAATTGCAAAGAAGGTCCTACAATAAGTCCATGCGGTGTTTGTGAAAATTGTATAGATATTACAAATTCAACTCCTATGGACGTAATTGAGATAGATGCCGCTAGTAACAGAAAAGTTGAAGATGCTCAAAATATCTTAGAAAAAGTAATGTATGCTCCTGTTAATAGCCGTTATAAAATATATATAATCGATGAAGTACATATGCTTTCTTCAACAGCCTTTAATGCATTGTTAAAAACTCTTGAAGAACCTCCGAAAAATGTAATATTTATACTTGCAACAACAGAAGTTCACAAAGTTTTGGATACTATTAAAAGCCGCTGTCAACGTTTTGATTTTAAACGCATTACAACAGAAGATATCGTAAAGCATTTGAGATATATTTCCGATAAGGAAGGTATCAATATAACTGATGATGCCCTTTTTACTATAGCGAAGAATTCTGCAGGTGGTATGAGAGATAGTATCGCTTTACTTGATCAACTTAGTGTTCTTGATGGTGAGGAAGCTATTTCTACTGATGACATTAACAACTTATTAGGACGTTTGTCTTTTGATACTCTTTCTTCTTTAGCAGAGAAAATAATTAATTCTCAGCCGCAGGACGCTATTGAATGTTTGGAACATGTTTATAACTCAGGTAATGAACCTGTTCAAATTTTGACAAATTTAATGGATTATTTAAAAAATCTATTAATTGTAAAAAATTGCAAACCAGAAATTGCCATAGAACTCACGCAGGCAAATGATGTTCAGATAAAGCAACTTTCTAATCAAGTAGAAGCCCTTGAGACTCATCAAATTGTATTTTTGATAGAAAAATGTGCAGATTATATTAAGGAATTAAAGCTTACAAACAATCCTCGTTTATGGCTCGAGGTATCAATTATTGATTTGGCTAATTTAACTGAAAATACTAAGTTGATTGACCTCCAAAATAGATTAACTAAGCTTGAAGGTGGAGATGTAGCTGTTGCACCTGTGAGAGCAATGAGGCCTACTATTCCACAAACAGTCGCTCCTATCCAAAAGTCAGAATCTGTAAATCATGTTGTGCCTGATGTTGTTAAGTCATTGAAAGAAAATAAATCTCAAGAACCTATACAAATCAAAGAGAAACCAAAAGTTGTTGAGCAAGGACCTGTAGAAAAAACAGAGGAAGATTTTTCTCCAATGCCTAAATCCAAATCAGTTCAGGGTGTGGATTTACATTCTTTATGGGCTCAATTATTAGAAAATGTACATAGTGTGCCAGCAAGAACTTTATTGAAGCAATGGGCGACACCTTT
>CASECH010000110.1 GCA_949286405.1 uncultured bacterium | reverse complement strand
CCCGAAATTCCAACAAACATCTTTCATAAAAGCTCCTTTCTTGATTGCTATAGTTATTATAACAAATTTAGTTAATTAATGCAATTGCATTTTTGCAAAAACTAAGATACACTGCTTTTATGCAAAAAGAATTAATTAAAATCAGAGATTTATACGTGGAATATAAATCCAGCAATGGAATTTTAGGAAAAAATAAAACTATCTACGCAGTAAATGGTATCTCACTAGATATATATAAAGGAGAAATACTTGCAATAGCCGGAGAATCAGGCTGTGGAAAATCTACATTAGCAAAAGCAATTCTTAAACTTGAAACGGCAAAAAACGGTGATATCTGTTTTGAAAATTCTAATATACTCAAATTGGATAAAAAACAAGTAAAAGAATATAGAAAAAAAGTTCAAATGATTTTTCAAAATCCTTATGCAAGTTTAAATCCAAAAATGAAAATCATTGATACTTTAAAAGAACCATTAAAAATTAATACAAACCTATCAGAAATAGAAATAACCAAGAATATAGAAGAAAAAATTGCACTCGTAGGATTAGACAAAAATTGTCTAAATCTATACCCGCATGAATTTTCCGGAGGTCAAAGACAAAGAATTGCGATAGCAAGAGCTTTAATGCTTGAGCCTGAATTCATACTGGCAGATGAACCTGTAAGTGCTCTTGATGTTAGTATTCAAGCTCAAATTATAAATCTTTTAAAAGATTTAAAAGAAAAATATAACCTTACATTTCTATTAATTACGCACGATCTTAGTGTAATTAAATTCCTTGCAGACAGAATAGCGATAATGTACCTTGGTGAAATAGTTGAAATAGGTACTAATACTGAAATATTCTCTAATCCAAAACATCCTTATACAAAAGCACTACTTAGTTCTGCTCCACAAATAACAAAAAATAATATCGATAAACTTACACTAAACGGAGATTTACCATCTCCGTCCAATCCTCCTTTAGGATGTAAATTCCATACAAGGTGTCCTTTTGCAATGCAAAAATGTCATGAGCAAAAACCGCAAGAAGCTAATCTATCTGACTCACACAAAGTAAATTGTTTTCTATACAACAAATAGTATTAGCTATCCGCAGACGATTTCAAAAATATAGACAACTGTTCACGAATTTTTGCTACACATGAATCAAAATCAGATAAATCTCCTTTGAAATTACTTAACATTTCATTAAATGCTCGTTTTAATGCTTGTTTTTGCTCCTTTGGAATACTTATTTTTTGAGGCTTTGACTTTGCAACTACAACTTTTGTATCAACCAAATTTTGGGAAACTTTTTTTGATTTTATACTATTTTCTCTAGCAACTATAAATTCATTAAAGTCATTAAATTTCGCAGTTATATCTTTTAAATAATTCAATATATCCAGCTTAGCTAAAACTTCTTCCTCTGAAATTTTATAGTTATTAGCCAATTGATTGAAATTTTTTACTATTATCTCAGATTCGATATTTCCTTCTTTATCAATTACTCCTATCTTATATATATTTTCATCATTTTGAGATTTCATTTTCAATATATTTATCGTCTTTAAATCAGTTCCGATATTCTTAAAAGTGTATCCTCTTTTAGGAACTGTTAAATCAAAATCAGGATATTCTCCTTTAATCTTATTAATCGTTGTAAATGAATATTTAGAAAGAAAATTATTGACCTCCGTATATGCCTTGCCTAATTGTTTCATAGAATCAACTTTATCTGCTGACAAAGCCCCTAAACCAGTTCTTTTTATCTTAGATATATATTCATAATATTCACCAAGTTTAGTTTCATATAAATCTATGTATTTATTAAAATCTACAGAATAATGTTCCGATTTTAAATCATCCACAGATGCAAATAACAATTTTTCAGGAATATACAGGGAATTTTTAGGATTAAAATTTGATACAAACTTATTATCCTTAATAAGATAACCTGTCTTTACACTATCATCTGAATTATACACCATTAACTTAGACAGACGCCCATATACTGAGTTGTGTACAGTCGAGAAAGATAGCCTTTCATTATTTTCACCAAGATTTTTAAATTTATTTGCCACCAATCCTTCTTTAAAACAATAATCAGGAAAATTTGACTTATATCTATTTAAACTCTTAGATGAAAGAGATTTTGTCATCTCATCAATATTTAAAGTTCTACTTACAATACTTGAAATTCTATTTTGCAGGTTAGTACCAATAACTCCATCAGGAAGTTTTAAGTCAGTATCTTTTCTTTTAAGGATAAACATCCTTACATCAAACATAAGTTCATCTAATCTATCAAAAATTTTAGAGAGTTTTTGTTCTAATCCGAGATCTTTTAATTCGTCAGAAGAAAAATATACAAAATAATCGGGAATTTTATTTGGATTTTTCAAATCGTAATTACTTACTACCGCACCATTATTATTAATCAAATACCCTTCAACAATATCTTTATCATTATTTCGAAGTATTAGCTTTAAAAATTTTGAAAAATCTTTACCCTTTTTTACTTCAAAAGATAACATTTTATCTTCTGAAAAATTTTTAAAAGTTAGCCCATCAATAGTATTAAAACCTTTATGTTCTCTGATGATATTATTTAACCCTTGATGTGTTTTTTTAGACAAAATATCTTGGATTTGGTTATAAATAGTTTCTAAATTTGACAAAGTTTTAATATTTTCGAATGAAATTGTTGGAATTTGATAAGTCTGTTTCAAAAAGTTTTGTTTGAAAGATATATTTTCCTTTTCTTTCATTGGAAAATTAGATGGAGTAATTGTACTTATTAACATAAAAATCCTTATTTTTATTACCAGAAGCTATAAACTCCAAACAGAGTTATATTTGCTAATTTTAAATGGATTTATTAACTTTTTTTACAAAAAAGGCTTCATATCAAAAATTATTGATATATAGCTAAATTAGATTAAAATAAATATGAAAGCATATAGCTAAAACCAAAAATTTATGATAAAGTGAGGCTATGGACAAAAAAATTGTAACAACAAACAGAAAAGCTTTTCACGATTTTACCATATTTGATAAATTTATTGCAGGAATTGTACTTACAGGTACAGAAATTAAATCAATAAGAAAAAATGCAATAAACTTAAAAGATAGCTTTTGCAAAATTGAAGACGGAGAAATTTTCTTATACAACTGCCATATTTCCCCATATGAACAAGGAAACAGATTTAATCATGAAGCAGAAAGAGTAAGAAAACTTCTTTTGACAAAAAAAGAAATCCTAAAAATGCTTGGAAAAATAAAAAAAGACGGTTATACAATAGTACCACTAGAAGTATTTATAACTCACGGTTTTGCCAAAATAGAAATAGGTCTTGCTAAAGGTAAAAAACTACACGACAAACGTGATGACATTGCCAAAAAATCTCAACAAAGAGAAATGGATAGAGCATCTAAAATCAGATATTAAAATGGGGTTAATATGAAAATAGTTATTCTTGGAAAAGGTGATATGCTTTCAAATTTAATTGAAGGTATCCATTCAACTGATAATAAAATAGTTGGAGTTCTACGCTATGAAAGAATAATTTATTCTCCTTTAAAATTAAAATTAATTGACTTTTTTAAACCATCAAATGCTCTCACATTAATAAGAAAATACAAAATTAGAGATATTAAATGTAAATCTGCAAACTCCAAAGAATTTCAAAATCTACTAATCAAAGAAAATATAGATGTATTAATAGTTGGAACTTGGGGCGAAAAAATCTGCAAAAAAACAATTGATATTCCAACAATTGCTTCAGTGAATGTACACCCTTCTCTTTTACCAAAATATAGAGGTCCAAATCCATATTTGCAAAACATTTGGCATCAAGAAAAGATATCAGGTGTAACTTTTCATCTTTTAGATGAAACTTTTGACACAGGAGCAATTATTGCTCAAAAAGAAATAAAAATATATCCTGATGACACTGCAAAAGATTTAAAATCAAGAACTGTTTTTGCAGCAAAAGAAATGATTTATGATGTTTTGCAAGGTCTTTATTCAGGATTAATAATTCCAATCGAACAAGACAATAAAAAAGCTACATATTTCAAAAACATTAATCAAGAAGATATTATGCTAGATTTCAATAAAGAAACTGCAGAGAAAATTTGTGCCCATATAAAAGCCTTCCACCCTTGGCTTCCTTGTTATGTTACAATCAAAAACGATTTTTATATCCCAAATCCATACCAACTTGAAATTATTGAAGGAAAAAATAAAAAACCGGGAAATATTATCGCTAAAGATTTTAAGAAAAAATCAATAACAGTACAATGTCTTGAGAACAAAGCTATAAAAATGAATAACGTAAAAATTTACGGAATTCTTAAGAAACCGTTCACAAAATTATTCATAAAAAGACTTAAATTAGCCTAAAATTTAAAATTTCTTTCACCTTTTTCAATTTTTTGCAAATTATCTTCTACTATAGACTTAATTTTTTCATCTTCTAGTGTATTAAATTCTTTATTTATCAGTTTATCACCTACTTTTTTTGTTTGTACAGAAGCATAATCTTCCAAATATTCTTTCAAAGTCATGATTGCATTTGGATGACAGAAATTATGAATTTGTTGGCTCTTACATATCTCCATAAATCTGTCACCAGTTCTGCCACTTCCATAGCAAGCCGTACAAAAACTAGGCAAATAACCAAGTTCCATAAGCCATCTTATAACCTCATCCAAAGGACGTCTATCAGACACATCAAATTGTGCTGATTCTTCTTTTTCAGGCATTGGATTAAAATATCCGCCAACACTTGTTTTAGATCCGCCTGATATTTGAGAAACTCCTAAATGAAGAAGTCTTTCACGACATTTCTCACTTTCTCTGGTAGAAATAATCATGCCGGTATATGGAACAGCAATTCTTATACAAGCAACAATTTTTGCAAAAATATCATCGTCAATACCATTATCAAAAGTATCAGGATCAATATCATCAGCTTTTTTAATTCTTGGAACACTTATTGTATGAGGTCCAACTCCATATACAGCTTCAAGGTGTTCTGCATGCATCAACAATGCAGCAAACTCATAGCGATAAGACTCTAACCCAAATAAAACACCTAGTCCAACATCATCAATACCACCTTGCATAGCTCTGTCCATTGCTTCAGTATGCCATTTATAGTTATGCTTTGGTCCTGTTGGATGAAGTGTTTCATAACTTTCTTTATTGTACGTTTCTTGAAAAAGAATATATGTGCCAATACCTGCTTCATGCAGTTTTTTATAATTTTCAACGGTAGTAGCAGCAATATTTACATTAACACGTCTTATAGCACCATTTTTATGTTTTATACTATAAATTGTCTTTATAGATTCCAAAATATATTCAAGCGGATTATTTACAGGGTCTTCTCCTGCTTCAATAGCTAGACGCTTATGTCCCATATCCTGCAGTGCTACAACTTCATTTTTTATTTCTTCCTGAGTCAATTTTCTACGAGGAATATGCTTATTTTTAGCGTGATATGGACAATATACACAACCGTTTACACAATAATTTGAAAGGTATAAAGGAGCGAATAAAACAATTCTATTCCCGTAATAATCTTTTTTAATTTTTTCTGCGAGAGTAAAAATTTCCTTATTCTTTTCTTCTATATCACAATTCAAAAGAACAGAAGCTTCTCTATGAGTAAGTCCTTTGCCCAATTTTGCTTTTGCTAAAATTTGATCAATTAGTTCTACATTATTTTTATTTTCATCAGAATATTTAAGAGTATCTAATACTTCATTATGAGAAATAAATTCTTCTGCATTATGTGATTTTGGATTGTACATATTCATTTTCTCCCCTATCAAAATCATAATACAGCCATAAAAAATAAAAGTAAAGAAAAGCTAATCAAAAATAAGAAATTAAAATATTTTAACTAATTAATAAAAAAAGAAGTCACAAATGACTTCTTTTTCTACTTAATAAAATTATCCAATAAAAAATTACTTAATTATTTTTTTATCAAAACTAGGGCCAATCTGATAAATATCTTTACAATTTTGTTGGTTTAGCTGAGTACCTTTAGTAAAAAAATTGTAGTTAAAATTTACAATAGAATTACCGAAAGGGATTGCAAAACTAGGTAATAACTGTCCTTCTTGAGGCACTCCTGCAGGTGCGACATCAAAATCTTCAGAATTACTAATATTAATTTTTTCAGCAACTAAAACTCCGTTATACAAATAAGCACCATCTCCCTTAGAATTAGTTACTGTTAATTCATCACCTTCCAATTCTTTTTTGTTGGCAGAATCTGCAGGACGCCCATTAGAATGACTATCCAAGGTAATTCTTGAAATATTTGAATTATCAACATCCAACTTGTCTGAGTAAATTGTACCAAAAACCCTTAAATCGCCCGTTTTAAAATTTTTTAATGAAGTTTTTGTTGCATAATTGTCATTGTAAGTTGGATTATTAGCATCAATAACAGCCTTATTTTCTTTTTTTTGCGGATAAGTCCAAATTGTAACCCCATTATTCAGATCTATTTTTACTTTATTTCCATCTTTTTTTATACTACTAACTTGTGATGGTCTATAAGTAATACCATAAGCAACTTTTAAATCTTGTTCATTCCCCATTTTATCCCCCTGTTTTTCTTTTGATATAATAATAAAAAAAATATATCCTCAAAAATTGCTTATAATAAAAAAATAAAAAATGACACAAGCATATATTTAAGTCAATTAAGCTTTTTCCTACTTAATAAAACTTTAAATATACAAAAAGAAGAAATAAATACACTAATTTTTTACAACAAATCCACCACCAATTAAATGCCTGTCATCTATATCATAAACTACACCAGCTTGACCTGCTGTAATTGAGTTTACCGGTTCTACAAAATCAATATTTGCAAAATTTTCAAAAATTCTTACATGAGCCTTTTTATAATCCATGTTGTATCTAATTTTTACCCACGCATCAAACTCAGTAGTTTCTGGGACATAAGTTAAATTCAAATCTTTTATTATCAAATTGGTCTTGTAATTATCTTCCTCTCGTCCCACATAGACGATATTATTTTTTGCATCAATATCAATTACGTATAAAGGATAAGGTGCGGCAATCCCAATACCTTTTCTCTGACCTATCGTATATTGGTAAAACCCTTGATGTTCTCCCCACTTTTTACCAGTAAGAATATCTATAAAATCACCTTTTTTTACGCCAAATTTATCTATCAAATACTTTTTAGTAGTCATAGGTTTTTGGATAAAACATATATCTTGACTTTCCTTTGAAGATTTTGGCGGCAAATCATAATCATATGCAAGCTGTCTTACTTCTTCCTTTTTGTAGTGATAAAGCGGAAATAGAGTCTTTGAAAGTTGTCTTTGTCCTAATCGGTATAAAAAGTATAATTGATCCTTATGCTCATCTTTAGCAGGATACAATTTATATACTCCATTTTCACATCTAATATCTGCATAATGACCTGTTGCAAAATAATCAGCATTCAAATCATTTATAGCATAGTCAAATAAATCTCCCCATTTAATAAATTTATTACAAGCGATACAAGGATTAGGAGTTCTTCCACTAGCATATTCATTTTCAAAATATTCGATAACTTCTTTACTGAATTTTTCTGTTACATCACAGATAAAATGTTTTATCCCCAACTTTTCACAAACTTTTTTAGCATTTTCTACAACTAAATCAGCTGCATCGGTATTTACCATTTTACCTGTAAGCCCGACTACCTCATATCCTTGTTGTTGCAAAAGCAAAGCTGTAACAGAGCTATCCACTCCTCCACTCATTGCAACTACAACCGTTTTATTTCCGATATTACTCATAAAAGAATTATACACTAAATATAAGATTAATTGTTATTGTATTTTATAAAACAAGCTTGAGAAATTAAATCTCAAGCTTGTTTGTTTTTTACTTACCAAGGGTAATCTTTTTTCATTTGCCAACCGTCATTGATTACTTTAGCAGCACAATAATCGCCTTTACCAGAGAGTTTACAATTACTGTTTATTTCCGATTCAGTCCTATCATAACCTAAAGGTCGAACTAAACTACTATCAAAATTAACTATAAATATAAAAACATCTTTTCCCAAAGTATTAGGTGGATTAAGGCCGTTTAGATCAATATAAACACTTTGTCTTGTATCATATTTTGGTGTTTGCGAAACTAAATTGCCATCATCATCATACTCTTTATCCCATCTCATAATATCAACATAATACGCTATACCATCATTTGTTGTAAAAAAGACTCTACCTACACTATATTTTGTAAAAATACCAGTATCATATGCTTTCCCATTAAGGGTAGAGTAAGCATAGTCTTTGCCATATGGAAGTATCCCTTCTTTTGATATAACAGGACCATTCAAATATGG
>CASECH010000109.1 GCA_949286405.1 uncultured bacterium | reverse complement strand
TTCTACCGCTTGCACATCAGGATCTATGGGAATTGGTTATGCATATGAAGCTATTAAAAACGGGTATCAAACAGTTATGATTGCAGGGGGAGCTGAAGAAATACACGCAACAGAAATTGCAATTTTTGATACTCTATATGCTACAAGCTTAAAAAATGACACACCAAAACTATCTCCAGCTCCATTTGACAAAAATCGTGATGGTCTTGTTATCGGAGAAGGGTCAGGGACACTTATACTGGAAGAATATGAGCATGCAAAAAAACGCGGTGCTAAAATTTATGCTGAAATAATAGGGTTTGGAACAAATACAGATGGTACACATATCACAAACCCAAACAGAAAAACAATGAAAAATGCTCTTAGTCTTGCTCTAAAGGATGCTCAAATTTCTTCAGATAAAATAGGTTATGTAAATGCACATGGAACTGGCACTATTGCAGGAGATATAGCTGAAACAAATGCAACTGAAGACGTTTTTAACAGAAAAGTCCCGATAAGTTCAATTAAAAGCTATACAGGCCATACACTTGGAGCTTGTGGAGCAATTGAAGCAATTGTATCAATCGAGATGATGAGAAGAAATTGGTTCCATCCAACCATAAATCTCAAAGAAGTTGACCCTGAATGTGGAAATCTTGACTACATAAAAGATGAAGGACGAGAAATTAAAACTAACATTGTTATGTCAAACAATTTCGCTTTTGGGGGCATTAATACAAGCTTAATTTTCAAGAAAATATAAACATAATGCAACAAAAATCCAGTATTGACATCCAATACCATATTTGCTAGGATTGGAATGTAAGAAAGATTTGGGCTTATAGCTCAGTTGGTAGAGCAGTTGACTCTTAATCAATTGGTCGAGGGTTCGAGCCCCTCTGAGCCCATTTTGTTGTTTTTAACTTAATTTAAATATAGCAAAAAAGGAGATTTAAAATCTCCCTTTTTTGTCTTAAACCTATTCAATTGTCTCTTCTTAGTTACCTCCTTTTTGTTATAATAGTTATAACTATGGAATCCTTATTTTTAAATTATTCGTAATCTATTTTTTACGTTTTGTCCCATCCGGATCCCAAATATCAGAGCCTGTAACTGTTCTATGAGTAGTTGTTGTATGTTGATAAGTACCAGAGTTTTTTGCATTTCTGCCTTTATAATCTACTATTTCATAATCTGATGTTGCAACATTTCCATCTTTTTTAAGTGTTACATTATCATCTTTTCCAAGAACTTCTCCAGGAATCCATTCTGGCAAATTATACTTATCACCCATTGGAATCTCTCCAGATTTCAATCCGTTAGCGGTTTTTCTTACATAATCTAATATTTTTCTATACTCAGGAGATCCCATTTTTACTCCATACTTACCGCAGATAACTGCACCAATTGTCTCACCTGCTTTTAGTTTATATTGGAATTGTGGAATTTCCTTAGTTTCTGTTTTTGTTTCTGTAACTTCCTTACGAGTTTCAGCCTCTACTGGCCCCCTATCAGCAGGAGTCACAACAACTGTTTCTTGTTTTTGTTCATATCCTGTATTTGATCTGATTGCATCTTTTGCGGTATCATCGCTTACGTAATCATCTTTGTCTTTCTTTTTGAACAGATATTGGAACCCCTTAGTTGCAACACCTATTGCGGTAGCAATTCCACCCGCGCTAGCAACATTGCCCCAATCAAATTTATATTCAACAGCACCTTCATATGGAATATCAATAGGCTTTTCAAATGGAATTCTTGCTTCTTTTTCATATGGAATTGCTACATCTTTTGAGAAATCAATAGGGACTTCAGTTACTTGATGCCCAACTGTAATATATTTTCCTGTATTAGGATCATATTTTGTTACAATTGATTCATGAACGGAAGTTACAGTACCACTTACAGTATCAGTTGCAACACCAGATACTGTACCAACAGCAATACCTTTTGCAATATCAGATGCTATACCACTATAACCCAATTTTTTGCCAATATTTAATAATTCACCACCAAGTGCACCTAAAGTACCGCCAGTACCGTACATAACACCAGATTTTACAATTTCTTTCGTTCTCATAGCATAAGTCTTATCTTTTGAAACTTGTAAGCCTGCAGCTTCAAACATTTCACGTGCATCTCGACGTTCGCCCATTGTAGCAGGTCGTCCTTTACCTTTTTTAGCATGTTTATCTGCAAAGTCAGCCCATTCTGATGTTGATACGTAATAATCTCCATCTAACTTAACATCATCAAAACCTGATTGGGTATTTGATAAACGCAGCATTTCTTTTTTATAACTGTCACTATTTAGTGACCAATATTGCTTGTTACCATTTTCATCTGTTGTTTCAAAATCATGATTATCAGCAGTTGCTTGATCACAGAATGCACTAGGATTTTTCTTAATTATTTCTTGTGCATATTTATTCAAGTGTGTATTATTCACTGCCGGATTATCTTTTTCAGCATCCTGAGCTTGTTTTTTTGACCAATGTACCGTTGTATTTTCATAATTTTGTTTATACGCTTCAAATTCAACATGAGCCTGTGCTTGATCCGCAACAAGACCTTTTTTAATATCTTCTAACATCTTTTCTTTATTAGAAGATAATACTTTAATTCTTTTATCTATTTCAGCTTGCCTATCGGCATTTTTAGTAATAGATCTTTCTGTTGACAATTCAATTATCTCATTCTCACTGGTTATTGATTCTCTCATCTTAGCTTTCGCTAGTTTAGTCCTTTGTTCATCAGTTAATTCTCCAGACGGATAAATACTACCAGTTGCTTTTTGTTCTGAAGCTATTTGTTCTTCGATCGCCATGATTTTAGCTAGAGCATCAAGCTTATCATATGCAGCTTCTTTTACCTTAGGATTTTGAACTTTATTCAAATCCCAAAGATGCTCATTTTCTTTAAAGGCTTCTTCTTCCGTAAATTTAGCATTAAAATCTTTTTTGTATTGTTCTAATTTAGCTTTATCTTCATCAGTTAACTCTGTTTCAGACTTGTTAATTAATGCTTTCATATCTTCTCTTATAGCATTTGCTCTTGTATTTACAGCATTTTTCTCTTCAAGAGTCATAGCTAAATTATAATATGTATTTTTATTTGAAGTTGGGGTATTATTCTTAAGTTCTTCTGCTAGTTCCTTTACTTGAGGTTTCCATGAAGAATTCAAAGCCTCATTGATTAATAAGTCCTCTTTTGCCTTTGCTTTTTGTTCTGCACTCAAATTTTGATTACCATCTATCGATGAAAGTTGAGCTTCTTTCACTTCCATAAATTTAGTTTTTACGGTATCAAATCGTTTTTCGACACTTTCTTTAATGAGCTTACCCTCTCCATCAACTAAAGGATCTTTAGTTGTCTCCATAGCAAACTGGAATCCACCCTCTTTTAATTTAGAGTTTCTATTTCCAAATACAGTTCCACCAGTTGTTACAACTGTTTCTTGGTCTGGGAAGTATTTAG
>CASECH010000108.1 GCA_949286405.1 uncultured bacterium | reverse complement strand
TAATTGTCATCGATAAATTTTTGTCTTTTTTCAATGACTTCCAAAATTGGTTTGTAAAATATCCAATTCATAATTAAGATGAATATTACAAAACTAATCATTGCTATTAAAAATGTTGCGTTAAATTCTAACATAATTCCCTCTATTAAACTTTCCTATGCAAAAATCAATAACATAGCTACAAGTAATGCATAAATAGCTGTTGCTTCTGCAAGACCTGCACCGATAATGAAGTTTTTGAATGCTTCATCTTTAATTTCAGGTTGTCTAGCGATTGCATCTAGTACACCTTTAGTAGCGATACCAAGACCAAGACCACCTCCGATTGCACCGAAACCGATTGCAATACCTGCACCTAGTTTTGCTAAATCTAACCCTGCTAATTGTTCTACTGCCATAATTTTCTCCTTTTATTACTCTACTCTTCTTTTATAGCCATTGATATGTAAGTTGTTGAAAGAAGTGTAAATACTAACGCTTGTATTAGTGCTACAAATAATTCAAACAACATAAATGGAAGTGGTGCAAAATATGCAACCATTCCAACTATTGTAAATACAAGTACCTCTCCTGCAAATATGTTTGCAAAAAGTCGAAGTGCCAAAGAAAAAGGTCTTACAAACAATTCTAAAGTATCGACTAATGTGATAATTATTCCATCAATACTAAATCCATGTACAAAAAAGTGGAACCCTTTTTTCTTTACACCATAATAAATATAATAAATAGATACAACAATTGCCATTGCTGCAGTTAAATTTATATCGTTTGTTGGAGCCGCCAATTCCCCTGTTTTAAGGTGAATTAAATGCCAAGGGAGCTGACCTGCCAAATTGGCTGTTAGAATAAACATAAATAAGGTCAAAATAAGAGGCAGATGTTTTTTTGATTCATCTTCACCCATACTGGCCTTAGCTATACCTGAAAAATAATTTATAATTCCTTCAGCTACAGCTTGCATTTTAGTTGGAACAATTGATACCTTTCTGGTTGTTATAAATGCAATTATGATAAGTAAAAACATTGTAAACCACATTGTAATAAGGGTATCCATGTTCATTTTTATAGCATGTCCGGCTAAATTTAATGTATAAACCCAATGTTCCATTTTAAACTCTCCCTTGCGTGTCTATTTTAACTCGTAAAAAAAAAATCGCAAATTTTTTTTATTTGTAATAAAATTATCCTCGTAAAATATTTTATGGGGTTGTATGGAGTACCTTTTTTTTGAAGAATTGGATTCAACTAATTTATACGCTAAAAATAATCTGGATAAATTAGCGGATCGGACAATTATACATGCTGCAAGCCAAAATTCAGGCAGAGGGCGAATGCAAAGATGTTGGGTTGATTTAGGCGGAGAAAATTTATTTGTATCTTTTGTGCTTAAACCGTCTGAGCAATTTAAACAAGTTTATTCTAATTTAACTCAATATTTATCTGTTGTACTTTGTAAAATTTTGGAAGATTACGGATTAACTCCTAGTATAAAATGGCCAAATGATGTACTTATTGATGGTAAAAAAATTTCAGGTATTCTTTCTGAATCGGTTGTGTGCGGTAATAAATTTAAAGGTTTGGTTGTTGGGGTTGGTGTGAATCTTAATGCGACAAAGGAAAATTTTTGTCTTGTAGATAAAGAAATTACTTCATTAAATTTGGAAGTAGGTAAAGATATTGACTTAAAAATATTTCTTAATAGGTTGACAGATTTATTCTTTAAGGATTATGATAAATTCCTAGAGCAGGGGTTTAGAATGATATCAAAAGATTATATAAGTCGTGCAAATTTTATTGGTAATCAAATTTCTGTTCAGGTGTTTAATGAGAAAGTTTCCGGATATGCTAAAAATATAAATGAAGATGGTGAACTTGTAATATCAAGAAATGGCAATGATATAGTGTTAACAATGGGAGATATATTATGAATGGAAATTGGTTAGTAGGTCTTGAACTTTTAATCCTTGGGATGGGATTTGTTTTAGCCTTTTTGTGTATATTGGTTGGTGCTATGTATATTATGTCCATGTTTGTTGGATATTTGAATAAAATTTTTCCTGAAGCAGTAGAAGTTGTTGAAAGAAAAAGTAAAAAAGTTACTTCTTCAGATGATGATTTAATCGCAATTGCTTTAGCTGCGATTGTTTCAAAAAAATAGTGTTTATTAGCGGTTTATTTTATAGAAAGGATTTCAATTATGACTAAAAAATTAATCAAAGTCATGGATACTTCTTTTAGAGACGGTTTCCAATCTGTCTATGGGGCAAGGGTTTTTGTAGATGATTTTATTCCTGCGTTGCAGGCGGCTGTTAATGCAGGAATAAAACACTTTGAAGTCGCTGGTGGAGCAAGGTTTCAGTCTCCTATTTTTTATTGTAATGAAAATGCATTTGATACTATGGACAAAATAAGAGCAGTGGTAGGCCCTGATATTAATTTACAATCATTGGCACGTGGTGTAAATGTTGTAGGTCTTGATTCGCAACCTAGAGATATTATTAATTTACATGCTAAGATGTTCAAAAAGCATGGGGTTACTACCGTAAGAAACTTTGATGCATTAAATGATGTAAATAACTTAATTTATTCTGCTCAATGCATTAAAGATAATGGTCTTAATCATGAAGTAACAATAACAATGATGGAGTTACCTATAGGATGTAGCGGAGCTCATGATGTCGAATTTTATATTCAAGTTTTGAGAAATATTTTAGATGCAGGAATTCCTTTCGATAGTTTAGCATTTAAGGATGCTTCTGGTACTTCTAATCCTAGAAAAGTCTATGAAACGATAAAACGTACACGCGAGATATTAGGTTCTGATGCTCATATCAGATTCCATTCTCATGAAACAGCAGGTACTGGCCTTGCTGCTTATCTAGCTGCATTGGACGGTGGCGCTGATGGTATTGATTTGGCTATGAAACCGGTATCAGGCGGTACTGCTCAGCCTGATATTGTATCAATGTGGCACGCATTAAAAGGTACAGATTATGATTTAGGAGTTGATGTAGAAAAAATCCTTGAAACAGAAGAAATATTTAAAGAGTGTATGAAAGATTATTTCTTGCCTCCAGAAGCATTAGCTGTAAATCCTATGATTATTCAATCTCCACTTCCTGGAGGTGCTTTGACGGCTAATACTCAAATGTTACGTGATAACAATTTGATGGATAAATATCCTGAAATTGTTGCTGCTATGAAAGAGGTTGTTGAAAAAGGCGGTTTCGGTACATCAGTAACTCCTGTTTCTCAGTTTTATTTTCAACAGGCTTTTAATAATGTGATTCATGGGCCTTGGCAAAAAATAGCAGAGGGATATGGAAAAATGGTTTTGGGCTACTTTGGAAAAACACCATGTGAGCCAGATGTTGAAGTTGTAAGAATTGCTTCTGAACAATTAAATCTCCAGCCAACAAGTGAAAAAGTTGTTGATCTAAATGATAAGGATCCTACTAAAGGCATAGAGCCGGCTAAAAAACGTCTTGAAGAAGCAGGTTTACCTATTAATGATGAAAACATATTTATTTCTGCAGCTTGTAAAGAAAAGGGTATTTTGTTCTTGCAAGGTAAGGGAACAATCGGTGTAAGAAAATGTGAAAAAAATGAAACAACTCCATCTGTTGATAAAGAAACTAATGAATATACAGTTACCGTAAATGGTAAGAAGTTTGCAATTAGTTTTGATGGAAAAAATGCTAAAGTTAATGGCAAGGATTATGAATTTTCTGTCAAATCAGGTATTGAACACAGCGTAAATTCAGGTGACGGAACCCCTGTAAAAGCTGCATTACCTGGTGTAGTGTTAAAAGTTTTGGTCTCAGAAGGCGATTCTATAGCAGAAGGAGATGTGATAGCTGTAGTTGAGGCTATGAAAATGGAAACTGAAATTAAATCACCAACAGCAGGAGTTGTAAAAGAGATTGAAATTGAAGTCGGTGGAAAAGTTAAAACCGGTGATACAATTGTGGTTATTGGCTAATTGTTAATTGTAATTAAAAAGGAAAGAAGATATGAATTTAGCAGAAAGTTTAATAAAATTATGGCAGTCAACAGGGATTGCAAATTTTGTTCAACCGGTAGATCCGAATATTACAAACGGATTTGAGCAATTTTTGCATCAGTTTGGCTCTCCGATTATGCTTATTGTTTGTTTATTTTTACTATGGCTAGGTATAAAAAAACAATATGAACCTTTATTGCTTGTTCCAATTGCATTTGGAGGGTTATTGTCTAATATTCCTGTTGCAGATATTGCAGGTCCGCATGGCTTTTTAGGAATTATTTATGAAATTGGTATTCATAGTGGATTGTTCCCGCTAATAATTTTTATGGGTGTTGGTGCTATGACGGATTTTGGTCCGTTGATTGCAAATCCTAAAACTGCTTTGTTAGGAGGTGCAGCACAGTTTGGTATTTTTGGTGCACTACTACTTGCATTTTGTGTTTTTGGATTTACTTTGCCTCAAGCAGGTGCTATTGGTATTATTGGAGGTGCTGATGGACCGACATCAATATATGTTACAACTAAACTTGCTCCAGAATTATTGGGAGCAATAGCCGTTGCCGCATACTCTTATATGGCTTTAGTTCCTGTAATTCAACCTCCTATAATGAAACTTCTTACTACTAAAGAGGAAAGACAAATTGAAATGAAACAACTTAGAGAAGTTTCAAAAAGAGAAAAAATTGTATTTCCTTTAGTTGTTTTATTTTTATGCATAATATTTTTACCGGATGCTTGTCCTTTGATTGGGGCTTTAACCTTTGGTAATTTATGTAAAGAATGCGGTGTTGTAGATAGACTTTCAGATACAATGCAAAATGCGTTAATAAATATCACAACTATTTTTCTAGGTCTATCTGTCGGATCAAAATTATCCGCCGACCAATTTTTAACAGTTCAAACTTTATTCATTCTACTATTAGGAATTCTTGCTTTTTCACTTGCAACTGGAGCAGGTGTTTTATTTGCTAAATTTATGAATTTATTTTCAAAAAATAAAATCAATCCGCTTATTGGTTCTGCAGGTGTATCAGCTGTTCCTATGGCTGCTAGAGTGGCTAATAAAGTCGGATTGGAAGCTAATCCTCAAAACTTTTTATTAATGCATGCAATGGGACCAAATGTCGCAGGAGTTATCGGTTCTGCTGTTGCAGCTGGAATTTTGCTTGCTCTTTGTAAGTAGTTGTTTTAGTTAGAAAAAAAGGAGCTTTCTGTTAAAGAAGGCTCTTTTATACTTTAATATCAATTGTTTTTCCATATTTCTTAATGTAAGGATGAATAAATTCGGCCAGTTCTTTTTTACTAATTTGTGGATTTTGTTCTATGTGTTTTGATATTGCTTTTATATCGCTAGCGAGCTGTGGATATTGATTAAGTGCCAAATCTTTAATTTTTTTGCATAATATGCGTATCCTTTATATCTTCCAATAGCTTTTGTGTTAGGATAAATATCTTGCATAACTTTTTTTACTGACTCAGTTCCATCACTTTTAAAGTTTTTTTGAAGAATTGTTTCCATTAATTCTTCTGTTTTTGTTAAATTTCCGAATGATGTTTGATTTATGTTCCCTATTATCATATTATAATTAACGTCAAACAAAATTTTTTTTGCTCTTTTTAGTTAGAATAATTTATAAGTAGGAGGATGTTATGAATAAAATTGCAATTATTGGCTCTGCTACAAGTCAAAACCTTGAAGCTATTTTTAATTATTTTAAGAATAAAGATGTACATATTAC
>CASECH010000107.1 GCA_949286405.1 uncultured bacterium | reverse complement strand
GTCAATATCCCTTTATTATACACATACAGACCTGAAATTAAAAATGCAAAACTTGAAATTGAAAAAGCAGAACTAAATTATGAATCCGTTCAAAACAAAGCTATAAAGGATCTAAATAGTGCCTATGAAAAATTTGTCACAGCAAAACTTAATTTAAATTATTATAATGACAAACTACTCAAAGAAAGTGAGGAGATGATTAAAATCTCAAAACTGAGCTACCAAGCAGGGAAATCAAATCTCACTTCACTAATTGTTATGGAACAATCATACAAATCAATTATAGTAGGTTACACATATGCTTTAGCAGAATATTACAATTGCTGGATTGATTTTTTAAGAGAAGTAAATGCAGAGGAGTTTAACGTAGAAAATGAAAGTATTTAATCAAATCTTAAAAATATCAATAAAATACAAATACATTTCAGCAACTATTGCATTTATTCTTATTTTAACAGGACTATTTTGTCTAAAAAATCTTGATATCGAAGCCTATCCAGACTTTACAAGTCCAATGGTACAGGTAATTACCCAAATGCCAGGCAAATCAGCAGAAGAAGTTGAAAGACTAGCGACCATACCACTTGAAAAAAATCTAAACGGTATCCCTAATGAAAAAAAACTATATTCAAGTTCACTATTCGGACTTTCCGTAATCAAAGTAGTTTTTGAAGACGGGCTGCCGTCATCACTTATACGACAACAAGTACTTGAAAGAATATATCAAACAGATCTTCCGGACGGAGTAAAACCAGTCTTAGGACCTGATGCATCTGCAATCGGTGAAATATATCGATATACACTAGAAAGTGATTATTACAACCCTATGACACTAAAAGCCATTGAAGACTGGCAAATGGAAAAAGCTTTCAAACAAGTTCCAGGCATAATAGAAGTAAACAGCTTTGGAGGACCTGTAAAGACTTACAAAGTTATTCTTAATCATGAAAAAATACGCTTTTATAACCTTGATGTTGGGGAAATATTTGATGCAATAAAAGCATCAAACTCTACAGGTGGCGGACACTACATATCAAACAATGACCAAGCATATATCATAAGAGGATTAGGACTTTATTCTGATATAACAAGCATCGAAAATACAGTAATAACAACCATAAATGGAATTCCTATTCGCGTAAAAGATGTCGGACAAGTCATCATTGAACCAGCCGTACGTATCGGACAAGTTGGCAAAAATAAAGATAATGATGTTATCGAAGGTATTGTTTTGATGCGTAAGGGTGAAAACCCAACAAAAACAATAAAAAACCTTAATGACAGACTGGCTGATATCAAATCTCAACTACCAAAAGGAGTACATCTTGTACCTTTTTACCAAAGAAGTGATTTAATACATAATACAATGCATACAATTTCACACAATGTTATTTGTGGAATCGTATTTGTAATCATTGTGCTATTCGCTTTTATTTTAAATTTAAGAATTACCCTAATTGCATCACTTGTAATACCACTTGCTCTAAGTTTTGCATTCTTACTATTTAGAATATTTGATATTCCTGCAAATTTACTCAGTATGGGAGCAGTAGATTTTGGAATTCTTGTCGATGGTGCAGTAATACTAATGGAAAATATTTTCAGATGCCTATCAAATTATAAAGGACAAATTACCCAAAAGAAAAAAGAAGCAATAATATACAAAGCAGTCAAAGAAGTTGGAAGTGTGATAATATTTTCAACAATAATTATACTTTGTTGTTTCTTGCCAATATTTGCTTTTGAAGGAGTTGCAGGAAAACTATTCCATCCACTTGCATTTACTATGGGATTTTCTTTAATAGGTGCAGTCTTGGCATCTGTATTCTTACTACCTGCTTTTTCTGCTATTTATATGCCAAATAAAAAAATAGAAGAAAAAGAAAACAAGGTATTAGAAAAAATTACAAACCTTTATAAAAAAACTCTCAAAATAGTTTTTGAACATCCAAAAAAATTCTTAGCAAGTGTATGTGTGATGTTTTTTGTAGCACTTAGCTTATTTTTCTGTATCGGTTCAGAATTTTTGCCAAACCTAGATGAAGGAAATATCTGGCTGCGTGTGACAGTGCTACCAAGAAGTACAACAATTGACCACTCAGTAGATATAGCAAGACAAATTAGAGAAATTTTACTTGAATATCCTGAAGTAAAAAATGTAATTTCACATATTGGATCTGCAGATGACGGTACAGACCCAAACCTTTTGTCAAATATAGAAAATATGGTAGACATAAAACTGGCAAAAGAATGGCGTTGGAAATTCCATAAAAATAAACAAAAACTTATTGAAGACATGTCATCAAAACTATCTCAAATTCCAGGAATTACAACATATTTTACACAATACATACAAGATAACGTAGAAGAAGCGGTATCAGGCTCAAAAGGGCAGGTAGTAGTAAAAATATACGGCTCAGATTTATACAAACTACAAGAACTACAAGACCAAACGATTGCACTGCTCTCAAATGTAAAAGGTGTAGTAGATTTGTCATATGACCAAATCATCGGTCAACCCCAATACCAAATTAAAATTGACAGAGTAAAAGCTGCACGATACGGACTAAGAAGTGATGACGTTCAAAAGGTTGTAGAAATTGCAATCGGTGGTAAAAATGCAACACAAGTACTTGAAAATGAAAAACGTTTCAATGTATTTCTACGTCTTGAACAACAAGACAGAAACAGTTACAGAAAAATTCAAAATGTAATTGTAAAAACTCCTGAAGGAATATCAGTTCCACTAAGTAATGTCACGGACATAACTAATGACAATGGAGCTATGATTATTACAAGAAGCGAAAATTCAAGAATCGCAATAGTCAGATTTAATATCCGTGGACGAGATTTAGGTTCAACAGTAAAAGAAGCTCAAAAAGTTTTAAATAAAAACTTAGACCTGCCTGATGAATATCGAATAAAATGGGCCGGTCAATCAGAAAGTCAAAAAAATGCAAACACAAGACTTGCAATAATATTACCTATCACTCTTATGCTAATAGGAGTAATTTTACATTTTAACTACAAAAATTGGAAACACGTACTTATTGCAATGTCATCAATAATAGTAACTTTATCAGGCTGTATATTTGCACTATTTATCACACAAACCTACTTCTCTATTTCAGC
>CASECH010000106.1 GCA_949286405.1 uncultured bacterium | reverse complement strand
GTTAGTCTTAGTTCTTTGACCTCTGCAAGGAAGGTTGCGTTTATGTCTTAAACCTCTGTAAGAGCCGATTTCCTGAAGACGTTTGATGTGTAATGATACTTCACGACGTAGGTCACCTTCGATATGATAGTTTGCTAATTCGTTTCTTAATAATTTAATATCTTCATCTGTTAAGTCGTCTGTTCTTAAATCAGGTGAAATTTTAGTTGCTTCAAGGATTTTTTTAGCTCTTGACGGTCCGATTCCGTAGATATATGTAAGAGCTATTTCCATTCTTTTGTTACGAGGTAAATCTACCCCTGCTAGTCTTGCCATTTGTTAATTTTCTCCTTTTCTTGTTGTTAGATTTTTTTGTGTATGAGGCTTAAATACTTCCTCACCATTTACCGATAAGCCCGTAAATTCGGCTGTCAAGGATTAACCTTGTCTTTGTTTGTGTTTAGGATTTTCACAGATTACTGCTATTCTTCCTTTTCTTTTAATAACCTTGCATTTATCGCAAATAGGTTTTACTGATGATCTTACTTTCATTTTTGTTTTCCTTTTATTTATGTTGTTTGTACGTGAGATTTATTTTAAACGGAATGTTATTCTTCCGCGGGTTAAGTCATATGGTGTCATTTCAACTTTTACTTTATCTCCTGGTAGTATTCTGATAAAGTTTTTTCTTATTTTTCCAGAGATGTGAGCTAATATCTCATGATCATTCTCAAGTTTTACTCTGAACATTGCGTTAGGCATTGATTCTATAATCGTACCTTCAATTTCTATAACGTCTTTTGACATAGTTTCCTCTTTTTTCGGCATTGTTATTAAGTGCATACTTCGGCACTATATCTAAATAATACTTGTTAAATATTTGAATGCAAGCCATGATTAAGCTTTTTTACACCAAATATTGGATAAAAAATATGATTGTTTTTCTAAAAACACCACACAAACAAATATTACTTGATTGTTAAAATTTCTTTGTTATTCGAACTTTTCAGGGATATGTAAATTTTTCTTAATATTTCTAATTATTTTATTTTTAAATAAACAAATTAATAATTCATTTCCCAATTATCTTCAAGAATTTTGTAGAAACATTCTGTATTTCCTGATGATGCTAAATCTACTCCTTCGTTTTTCAATAGTTCCTCTAGTTCTTTTCTCGATATACCTAGTGCTCCAGCTAAATCATTGAGTTTATCTTCTTTTTGTTGTGGGTTTGATGCCCAACAATTGTAAGAGCTGGGGATGTAAATTTTTCCGAAGTCGTTTATGTATATTTTATATCTATCTCGTCCTGCTTCATTGGGACCTTTATTACAATTTACGTCTAAGGTAACTGTTGCCAAATATAAAGAATTGCTAAAATCTTGATTTACTTGTCCAGTAGAAAAGGAAATGCAAGATCCATCTTTTAGCATAAGAAAAATAGAAGGATCCCAACTATTTGTACTTGCACCTCCATGTTCAATTGCAAATTTCGCAAAATCAGAATCTTGATTAAGTTCTTGACCTTCTATATATTTCCTTAGTGATGTAGCTTGAAATCTAGGCATAGACATGTCAAACATTCCATGAAAAAGGCTGGAATTAGAAATTTTATCAACTCCTTCTTCTCCAAAAACGCTAATAAAAGTATTTAATACAAAATTCACATCTTTTTTTAATTGCGTTACTAAAATTTTTTTTTGATATTTCGCAATTACATTTGGTAGTGTTATAGCTGCAACTACTCCTATTACTCCAAGTGTTATTAGTACTTCTGCTAATGTAAAAGCTTTTCTATGCATGATAAATAACTCCTATTTGAACATAAAACTGTTTATAAATACATTATTATGCATTTTTAATATTTTGTCAACGTAATAGGATTTATTTATGAAAGATGATAGATTGTTACAATTAGGGCAAAAAATACGTTATGAAAGGTTAAAAAAAGGTTATAGCCAAGAAGATTTAGAAGAAAAATCTTTTGTTTCAAGACGTACAATAAGTGAGATTGAAAGAGGTAATGCTGATATTAGATATACAAATCTTTTTCAGATTGCTGAAGCTTTAGGGATGTCTGTTTCTGATTTGCTAAATTTTAAATTATAATTGTTAACTTTTTTTACAATTTCAAGAAAAGTTGAAATTTTTAGGGATTAATATACTTAGTATATATAGGATATAACTAAGGAGAGATGCTATGGCTATAAAAGTTGACGGTATTCAATCTGAAGATGAATTAAGGCGTGCTCAGGCTGCTGCTCAAGCACAAGGGACTTCCATTGTCAATTATAATGAGTGGGCTGGAATTTTAAAAGAATTGCAAGAGGGTGGTATTGAATCTACAGGATCATATGCCGGTGATAAAGCAAAATTAGATGAAGTTAAAGCGGCTGTTGCTGAATATGTTGCAGAATTAGAGGCTCAACAGAAGACTCAGGCTTTAAATACTCCTGCAAATAAAGAAACAGAGAAAGTTCAGGAAGCAACTGCTACGGATCAGGAACAGACGATAAAAGCAAATGTTGCAAATGCCACAAGTTCAGAGATTATGGCAAATTATATGAAGTATTATCATTTATTATTATAAAAAAAGACCTGATTTAGTCAGGTCTTTTTTTTTTAGAGTTTTTTGATTCTGTTCAATGGCCAAAACAGTACTACTGCACGACCTATAAATCTGTCTTTAGGTAGCAGTCCCCAGTACCTTCCATCTTGAGAGTTTCCTCTGTTATCTCCAAGCATTAAGTAATAGCCGTCGGGTATTTCAAATGGACCACAGTACATTGAATTGTCACATGGTCTGTAATCATATGGACTTTGTATATATGGTTCGTCAAGTGCTTTACCGTTTATGTATACTGTGTATTTACCTGTTGTATCTGATTTTATTTCTACTTTATCTCCTGGCATACCTACAACTCTTTTGATGTAAGCAATATCTTTGCAGAAAAAGCCTGTAAGTCTTGAGAATAGCTTGAGAGGTGTATTTTCTATTTTTTCAAATGGTGGATAAAATACCATTATGTCCCCGCGTTTTGGAGATGTGAAGAATCTTGAGAGTCTTTCTACTACAATTCTATCACCTTCTATTAGTGTAGGTCGCATTGAGGCTGATGGTATCCAGCGTATTTCGCCAATAAAAAATCTTATTATAATAAGCATTACAACTACAAATACAACAGTTTCGATAGTCTCTCTAATTGCAGGATGTATTGTATTGTATTTCGTTTTTATTTTTGTTGCGTATTCTTTTATTTTATTCATTTTCTAAAAGTCCTAAAAGCTCTAATAAAAGCTGTTTGTATTTATTATCTTGTACAATATCTAAGTTATTTTTTGCTTTGTTTACATAAGTATTCAATAAACAATAAGTTTTTTCAACTCCACTTTTAAGGTCGTTTTTGTTAGTGGTAAGTATTAGAGGAGCGTTATATATACCATCATTAATATCAGTTTTAGTTGTTTTTACATTAATTATGTCATCACGAATTTGGAATGCTATGCCAAAATTTTTCCCAAATTCAGATGCTTGTATCGAAGGTGAAATCCCTGAGATAATTAGTGCTGTTTCAAGTACTGATTGGAATAGTTTTGCAGTTTTTTGTTCAGTTTTTTTTATGTAATTTTCGAGTGTTGGAATTTCAAATTTATGAAAATACTGGAAAGTTTCTCCTTCGCACATAAAAGAGAGTGTATCTGCAAATATGGCAATAGTTTTAGGAGAATTTAGTTCACTTAGATATTTTAGTGCTTTTGACAAAATGTAATCACCACTTATGACTGCAAGTTTATTCCCAAACTTTGAATTTAATGTTTCTTGATTTCTTCTTTTTAGACTTTCGTCAATAATATCATCGTGGATGAGCGATGCGTTGTGCATTAGTTCAACTGAAGCTAGAAGTTTATAGTGTTCTTGTGTTAAGACCAAATTGTTAGCTTTCAGATAGAGTATTGTCACTGCTGATCTAATACGTTTAGATGGAGAGGTCAGAAAGGATTCCAATTCATTTTGCAGTGTAACCTCTTTCAAATCAATTACTGATGTAAGCATTGATTCAATAATTTCAATGTCTTTAGCTATTTTGGTAAGTATAAGTGAATATTTTTCATTAAAGCTCATAATTCTATATTATATTAAATGTATCAATTTTGACAAAAGATAATATTTTTTAATCTTTTTAGCTTTGAGTAGAATTTTCTTAGGTACCATAATATGTGTTGTTTTACCATAAATGGAAGTATATCGAAATTGTGAGTTTGTTTGTATATTTTGTAATATGCTTTTGTTTGAAGTGCTTCTGGAGTTCTTATTTTTTTTGTTTTATTTAAGTAGCTATCAGGGTGTTGACGCCATAGGGTAAGTTTTTCAGGAATATAGTAAAAATCTCCAAGATAAGCAAGCTGTATGTAAATCCACCAATCTAAAAGATAATCTAAAGGGGTGCTAAAGTCAATTTTAAGTAAATCTTGCTTTTTTACCATTATACTGGAAAGAGTAAATATCTGATTTTCTTGATAAAAGTCATAGAACATATTTTTAGGAAAAGTATATTTTTTTAGATTCAGTTGAGTTGGTTTTAAGGCTTGTGTGATTTTTTTTACTTTTTGTGAATCTCCGAAAAATTCACAATCATTAAAAACTAAGTTTATATTATCGTATTTTTTTATAATAGAAACTTTTTTTTCAAGGTAATTTTCTGTTATTAAATCATCACTTTCAAGTATTACTATCCAATTATTTGAGGCTTTTGATATGCCTAGTTCAATAGTTTTTTTTAGTCCTAAGTTTTGATTATTTTCATGAGTATATAATCTTATTCGGTTATCTTTTGCACAATAATCTTTGATTATTTCTTTTGAATTGTCCTTAGAACCGTCATCTACTATAATTAATTCCCAATTTGTGTATGTTTGATTAATTACTGACTCAATTGTTTGAGTTATGTATTTTTCGTAATTAAAGCTTGGAATTATAAT
>CASECH010000105.1 GCA_949286405.1 uncultured bacterium | reverse complement strand
GAGAAAAGTTTTAAGAGCAGTAGCAGTAAAAGCTCCTGGATTTGGTGACAGAAGAAAAGCTATGTTAGAAGATATCGCAATTTTAACTGGTGGCGAAATGTTTACTGAAGAATTGGGTATCAAATTAGAAAACGTTACTACTCAAATGCTAGGTAGAGCAAAACGAGTTACAGTTACTAAAGATGAAACGACTATCGTTGTTGGTAACGAAACTAAACAAGCTGTTGAAGAAAGAGCTCGTTTGATTAAAAAACAAATGGAAGCATCTGATTCTGAATATGACAGAGAAAAACTTCAAGAACGTATAGCAAAACTTTCTGGCGGTGTTGCAGTAATCGAAGTAGGTGCAGCTTCTGAAGTTGAATTAAAAGAAAGAAAATTAAGAATTGAAGATGCTCTTAATGCAACAAGAGCTGCCAATGAAGAAGGAATAGTTCCTGGTGGTGGCGTTGCTCTGGTAAGAGTTCAACAAAAACTAAACAACGTAATTAACAATACCGAATTCAGTTCTGATGACGAAAAAATCGGTTTCAAAATTCTTACAGCAGCACTTGATGTACCTCTAAGATCTATTGCATACAATGCAGGTGCAAAAGCTGATGTTGTAGTAGATATGGTTACATCTCATGAAGCATCTTACGGATATGATGCATTGAATGATCAATATGTTGATATGTTTAAATCAGGTATTGTAGACCCAGCAAAAGTTACACGTTCAGCATTGATGAACGCAGCTTCAGTTGGTTCAATGTTATTAACAACAGAAGCTGCTGTTGTAGACATTCCTGAAGAGAAACCAGAAGCTCCTGCAATGCCTGGCATGGGTGGCATGGGCGGCATGATGTAATAAATGCTGAAATGTTGGTAAGAACCGAATAGAGAAATTAAAAAGACATGTATAAACCAAAGAGTTAATACATGTCTTTTTTTATGTACTAAGATTATCTAAAATAATATTTAATATAATTCACTCGATAAATATCTTTCTCCACTATCTGGTAAAATTACAACGATTAATTTCCCTTCATTTTCAGGGATTTTTGCTAATTCCATAGCTGCATACATAGCAGCACCTGATGAAATACCGCATAATATACCTTCCTCCGTTGCAAGTTTTCTTGCAGTCTCCATAGCATTTTCATCGCTGACAGGGATTATCTTATCAACCAGTTTATTATCAAAGTTTTGAGGGATAAAATTTGCACCAATTCCTTGAATTTTATGTGGTCCAGCAGGTTTGCCAGCCAAAACTTGTGATAACATTGGTTCTACTGCAACAGTTTGGATTAAAACATTATATTTTTTCAAACCTTTTGCTATACCACTAATTGTACCCCCAGTACCAACTCCTGCAACCACAATATCAACCATCCCGCCAGTATCATTCCATATTTCTTCTGCTGTTGAATTTGCATGACTTTCAGGATTGGAGGGACTACTAAACTGCATCGGGATAAATGAATTTTCAATTGTTTCTCTAAGTTCTATTGCTTTATCAACAGCCCCTTGCATTCCTTTTGATGCTTCTGTTAATACAAGCTGGGCTCCATAAGCCTTTAATAGTTTTCTTCGTTCAAGACTCATCGTCTCAGGCATTGTAAAAATAGCTCGATAACCTTTTATAGCACAGACCATTGCCAAACCAATTCCTGTATTTCCGCTTGTAGGTTCAATAATTGTTGCACCTTTTGATATAATTCCTTCTTTTTCTGCTTGTTCAATCATATTCAAAGCTGGTCGGTCTTTAATTGATCCTCCAGGATTTCGACTTTCTATTTTAGCTAAAATTGTTGTATTAGTTTTATTTAACCTATTTATTTTCACTAAGGGAGTTTTTCCGATCAAATCTAACATGTTTTCTGCAAAATTCATATTTACCTCTTTTTTTTAATATTTTTTATTGCGAAATCCTTTACCAGTTCCTATTGTTCTTTCTATAGAATTTAGTGTTTGTTTTAATTCTGAATAGTCAACAGAAGCCTTATTTGGATAAATTTCATACATTTTTTTATGAATCGAATCAGTCACATTGGGCATTATAACATTTGCACCACTTTTAAGAGCCAGTAAACGACCATTAGGAAAAAGTGTTTCCATAGCTGTCGTCGCCGGGATATTTATATCAGGCAAAAGCAATCGTGTAATAGCCATGACCTTCAAAGCCAGCCAAAAATTATTCCCTTTAAAATCTCTTAGTGGTGTACCTGGATGAGGAATAAAAGGTCCTACACCAATCATATCTGCATCTAGTTCTTTAAAAAATAAAATATCCGAAGCTAAAGATTCCAAAGTTTGATTAGGCAAACCGACAAGACATCCTGTTCCGGTTTCATAGCCAAGTTTTTTCAAATTATAAAGACATTGCTTCCTATTTTCTAAAGACATATTCGGATGCATTTTTTTATATAAATCTTCATCAGTTGTTTCAATTCGCAACAAAAATCTATCTACACCACAATTTTTTAAATAAGCATAATCTTCAAAACTTCTTTCTCCGATGCTCAAAGTAATTGCGACATCATATTGTTTAATTTTCTTTATAATCTCGCCTAAATACTTTGCACTAAAGAAATAATCTTCTCCTCCTTGTAAAACAATTGTTTTATAACCAAAATCAATAGCCTGTTTTGCAACAGATAAAATTTCAGATTCTGACATACGGTATCTTAAAGTATCATTATTTTCAGCTCTTATACCACAATACAAGCAATTACATCTGCAAAAATTAGTAAACTCTACAAGAGCTCTCAAATGAACTGCATCTCCAACGAACTCTTTTCTTACTTTATCTGCTGCTGAGAACAAATCATTATCATAATTATCAGATTCTAAAATAGAAATTATTTCAGACTTAGAGAGTATACGATTTTGCATTCCTTTTTGAATGATATTACTCATAGGGCTATTATAAAACAAAAAAGAGGAAAAATTCCTCTTTTTTGTTTTATTTATGATTAATTTTGAGGTGCTGGTGGAGGACAAGGGCCTTCCGGTCTTGGACCAAATCCTGGACCTCCTGGATGACGTTTATGATTTTTTTCAAATTTTTCACGTCCCTCTTTTTTCATTTTTTCAAGCTCTTTCAATTGTTTTTTAGTTAAAATAGCTTCAAAATCTTTCATATTCTGCATTCTTATATCATGAGCTTGTCTTCTTAGTTCTTTTAGCTCCATGTTAATTTTTTCAAGCTTTTCTTGCTGCATTTGAGGTGCGATTCTTGAGCGTCTTACAGCATCAGCTTCTTGATGTTTTGCTTTAATCTGTTCCATTATAGGCTTCATTTGTTCATGCCCTTTAATTCGAAGTTGTTTAGCTTGCTCTTTTTGTTTATCAGTAAGCTTTAAGCGTTTTTCAAACTCCTCTTGTTTTTTCTTGTAATCTCCACGTTTTGGAGGTTTATGCATTTGAGGCTGAGCAGGAGCTTCCACATTGGCTGGGCAAACAGTCTTTTGAGTTGTTTCTGCTGTTGCCTGTGTAGTAGCTGCGAATGCAGATGCTGACATTGTAAATGCAATTACACTTGCTAAAATAAGAGTCTTTTTCATCATAATCTTCTTATCCTTTCTTTTTTAAAGCAGATCTTCGAGGAGAACCGCTAATTCTTTTTTCGCATTGTATAGTCTCGATTTTACCGTCCCTGTCGGACATTTTAGTTTTTTTGCACATTCTTCATATGAATATCCTCGAATTTCACACAAGAGAATGACTTCTTTAAATTTTGGTCTTAAACTTTCAATAGCTTTTGAAATTCTTTTTTGACGATCGTTTGAAATCAGTCTTAGTTCCGGAGTATCCTTTTTATCTTTAATAATATTCAAAGTATCATCATCTGATATTGCTGTATCAGAATGTTTTTTGTAGGAAGATTTCAAATAATCTTTTGATACGTTCTTTGCAATTGTATTAATCCAAGTTTTAAACGCTCCTTGTTCTTTGTACTTATCTCGATTCTTCCATACTTTAATGTAGACTTCTTGTTCTAAGTCCTCATTATGTTCTTTGGTTATCAGTCTTATTATATTTTTCACGTTATTTTGATTGCTTTTGATAAGCTCTCTAAAATCCATCTACTATTCCACCATTATAAATCCATACGAATCTACTGGAAGCCCTAAGTCTTCTGCTGTAAGAGTTGAGCCGTACTTTATGGTATCAGAAATATCTGTATTTAAATTAATGACACCTAAAGTTACACTACTAAAACATAACGCAAATAATGCACAAGCAAGTTTGGCTCTAACTACATTTTTACGTTTTTCTTTGTAATATGGCCTTACTTCTTTCAATAATTCAGAAACTCTTTCCATCTTTTCATGTTCTTTTTGACAATCAGGACAATTTTTTAGATGTTCCTTAAAAGTTTCATCATCACAAAAAGTAAATAATGCTTCATATTTATTACATTTGTTTTCCATTATCTTAACCTCTATGCCTTTAAAACGAAATAGAAATTAAAAAGTTCATTTTATAATATCATAAAATTTGATTTTCGAAATATTTCGTAATATTATCATAGAGATTTCTAAATAACTAGCAATTTTTTTTATGTCCGTTTTTAGAACATAAGGAAGTCGGGAAATATAAATGGGATTAACTGATAGCATAAAAAAAATATGTCATAATTTAGGCACGAACAACAAACCAACTTATGTTGTAATGGCCATAGCAACAGTGAAAGGGATTGCACGTCCGACATTTACAATGATGGACAAAACAGAGAATCCTGAAACTAAGAAATATACAGCACTCAGAGAAGGTCTAACTGAAGTAATTGCAATACCTGCATACTGGGCTTGCGGAGAACTTTCTGCAAAAGCAGCAGAAAAATTATTCCCTCAAAAAACTACAAACGGGGCTGTTAACCCAGCACTGCTAAAAGCTAAAAAAAATCTTATGTTCATGGGAGTCTGTGCGGCAGCATTATTCATAATACCCGGAGCATGTTCAATTGTTATAAAACCAATTATGGATAAACTTGGACTTAAAGCTCCTGATAAAAAAGAGCCAAAACCTGAATTACATGTAAATACAACTAACGTATTACAACAACCAAAACCAATTAATCAAACTCTTAATATAAATAACAACAAATATAATACATTAAATGCATATGCAAATAGACCTCAAATAGGTCTAAGGGTAGGTGGCTTATGATAAATGCAATTAGAACTATAGCCTCAAACTCAACTTTAGCAAATATAGCACAGAATACATCTGCTTCTGTGGGAATAGAAACAACTTTGAAATCAATAGGAAGACCTGGATTTATATTAATTGATAAAGATATTGATCCTGATACAAAACAATATGCCGCTGCTAAAGAATTTTTATACCAAGCAACTTGTCTTTTAATTTATTTATTTGCAATCGTCCCAATATTTAAAAATGGTGGTTTTAAACTTGCAAAAAACACTATATTTAAAAATAAAAATGGATTTGAACACTTCAATAGTGTAAAAGAATACACACATTACAGAAAACTTGCAGATAATCCATCAATTACAAACAGAATTGCAACATTAAATAAAGAACTTGCAGACAAAACTCCCGTCAAAGATAAATACAATCAAACACTTCTAAATGAATTAAAAAAACAGGATCCTGAAAAATTTGCAGATGTTAAAGGTGCAATAGAACTTTCTAATTTAATCGGGTCTGTACTTGGACTTGCAATTATTGCTCCTCAGGCCAGCCACGCATTCATTCACCCTGCACTAAGATTTTTAGGTCTTGAAAGCAAGGATAAAAAACAAATTAATCAAG
>CASECH010000104.1 GCA_949286405.1 uncultured bacterium | reverse complement strand
AGCAGATTAAAAAAGAAGTTTTTTTATACTCTCTCTCTTAATATCCTCGTGTTTATTTAATGTTGCCTCAAATGGCAACTTTTTTTTGCTTTTAGATATTATACTTAAGAATTAATATACATAACAAAATAATTAGCACAAAATTGAATGAAATAACTTATTCAATAATATAAAATTAATATGAAAAGAAGGAGGTAATATGTTCTATAACGTGCTTAAAGCAAAAGATATAATTAATATTAAAGACAAAAAGTTCGAACATAAAATATTATTAGAAAAAAACGACAGTAGTTTAAAAATTATAGGTCTACAAAAAGATGAAATTATAGACACGCATACATCAGAATCTGATGCAGCAGTATATCTTTTGGATGGTGAAATTGAACTGCATTTTGATGCTGAAAAATTTAAACTTGATAAAGGTGATATTTTGATGTTTAAAAAAGACAAAGAACATAAAGTTCTTGCACTAAAAGACAGTAAATTCTTTTTAATTAAAATATAAAAATTTATCACATAAAATTATTAAAAAATCAGGTCAGGTATAATATATCTGATCTGATTTTTTATTAGAAAGAAACCATTTTAAAGATTTTGATAAAACCTTCAAGCGGCGGCAACGGGATTCGAACCCGTGTCAACAGAATGAGAATCTGCTATCCTGACCCCTAGACGATACCGCTACCTTATAGCTTATAATACTTTCTGAGGAATATCTTGTAAAGCTTCAAGATATTTTACTGCATATACAGCTCCAACAGCCCCATCAGCTGCTGCGGTTATAACCTGTCTTAATGGTGTTACTCTAACATCCCCGACTGCGAAAACTCCGTCTATAGAAGTTTTCATTGCTTCGTCTGTAACTATAAATCCTCCAGCATTTTGTTCAACCTGACCTGAAATATTCTCAACATTCGGAACCATGCCAATATATGGAAATACACCATTAATGTTCAAATTAGATAATTCTTTAGTCTTAACATTTTCCAATACAAGAGTATGCACTAAGTCATCGCCTTGTATTTCTTTTGCCACAGAATTCCAAATGAATTCAATTTTATCATTTTTGAAAGCTCTTTCTTGAACAATTTTGTCTGCTCTTAGCTCGTCACGTCTATGAATTAAGTACACTTTGTTAGCAAATTTTGTCAAATACATTGCTTCTTCTACAGCAGCATTACCACCACCAATTACTGCTACAGTTTTATCTTTATAAAAAGCGCCATCACACACTGCACAATAACTTACGCCTCTACCTACAAATTCCTTTTCTCCTGGAATATTAAGTTTCATAGGCTGAGCTCCTGTTGCAATAATTACAGATTTTGCTTGAAATTCAAATTCTTTAGTTAAAATTATCTTAGGATTTGAGACAAGATCAATACGCTCAATTTCTTGCATAGGATACTTTTGAACTCCAAACTTATCTGCATGTTCTTCAAACTTTTCCATCAAATCATACCCACCAACAATTGGAAACCCAGGATAATTTTCCAATTCCAAATAGTTTGAAGGTTGACCTCCCATCATACTTATATCAATTAGTGCTGTGGAAATAGCACCTCTACTAGCATATATAGCAGCAGAAAGTCCTGCAGGACCACCACCTAATATCACTGTATCAAACTCTAATTTTTGCATTATTTCTTATCCTCTTGCTTATCTGAAATACTCGTTCCCGAAATCTTTTCACCTTTCAATATGTATACTGCATTTTCCTCTTTGAGTACCGTATTGTCAACATCAGAAATAGTTTCAAGCGTCAGTTTATTAATTCCGGTAAAAGTATCCCCTTCCAACTTTAATTCAACAGTATCTGTTAATTTTTTATTATCGTAATTTCCTACCTTGGTAAACTTAATTATATTATTATCAACATAACTTACCGTAATAGATGCTGAAGCACCTGTAAAAGGATTACATAAATTTATGACGTCACCCTCTCTTGATAAGTTCCAGATATCGATACTTGTTGGTTTAAAAGTAGCAGGAGAAGATGTTTCACCCAATTTTGCAGATACTCTCCAGTTTCCATAAAATGATTCTGGCACCTGTTCTATGACAGAAATCCCACCTTGCAAAACAGAATTTTCATCTTTAACACCTTGTTCACTCAACTGTTCTTCTGAAAATACAGGTGCAATTGATCCACTTAATAATAAAATAAAAATAAACAATAAAATCGATAAAATTTTTTTCATATGTATTACTATCTTTTAACTTTAACTAACTTTACATCTACATTACAGCCATTTTTTCTTTCAGCATATGTGCAGATTCTTCATACCCTGCTCTACCCATTAGAGCGTACGTATAATTTTTAGCTTGTTCAACACCGGGTTGAGAAAATGTATCTATATTATATAATTCACCAGCAATAGCTGTTTGAACCTCTAAGAAGTATAACAACTGTGCAACATAATATCCATTAACTTTTGGAATAGTAATTGTAACACTAGGACGTTCGTAATCAGTAAGAGTAACCCTTGTAGAATCAGCCTCCGCATTTATTAACTGATTTAAAGATTTTCCGCCTAAATATCCAATACCTGTGTATTCATAAATCGCAGGGATTTGTAAAACATTATCAAATTCGCCAACTCTCACAAAATTAATTAATTTGTCATTAGGTCCTTCATTATACAACTGAACCTGAGAATGCTGATCTGTCGCTCCCAAAGATTTAATAGGAGTTTGACCAACATGAACACTATTTCCCATTTTATCAGTATTTTTACCCAATGATTCAGCCCATAGTTGAACAAACCAATCTGATACATATCTCAAACGGCTTGAATAAGGCATCATTACTGTCATGTTTTTACCTTTTTTAGTATCCATTAAATAATGAACCAAAGCATTTTGTGCGGCGATATTTTCATTTATGTCAGTATTTTTCAATGCAAGATCCATATCCTTGATACCATTTACAATTTCATCAATATCAATACCAACAAGTGCAAATGGCAATAAACCAACTGCTGAAAAAACAGAAAATCTTCCTCCGACATCATCAGGTACTACAAAAGTCTTATACCCTTCCTGTTCAGCAATTTGCCTTAAAATACCTGTTTTTTTGTCAGTTGTTGCTACTATATTATAACGGTAATTGTCACCTAACTTTTCTTCAAGAATATTTTTTACAATCATAAACTGAGACATAGTCTCTGCAGTAGATCCAGACTTTGTAATTACATTTACTAAAGTTTTTGACAAATCAATTGTATCTAATAATCCTAGCATATAATCAGGGTCTATATTATCTAAGAAAAAAATTCTTGGACAACCGTTACGTTGTTCTTCAGAAAGCAAATTCCAAAACGGTTTCAACAATGCTTCAGTAACAGCTAATCCACCTAAAGCAGAACCTCCAATTCCTAATACCAAGATATTATCAAAACGACCTTGCACCATAGCGGCATATTCTTTAACATACCAAAGAGTCTCCTCATTATAGCCAAGGTTCATCCACTGAAGCCATTGTCCTAATTTATCTTTTCTTTTATTTAAATCGACGATAATATCAGCTATCTTTTCTTTATAATTTGCAAACTCTACCTCAAGATTTAACCCATTTGCTTCTCCAACAAATTTTGAATCTGCACATCTATAGTCTAATGTTATCATCTGCTCCCCTTATAATATATTTATCTCTCTAACATTAAATTTAACACATACCTATACAATTATTATATATACTCAAAGTTTTTCTACAAGTGTAAAACAAAGCTAGTTAAAATTTCTTATAACTTTAACAAGCCTCAAATCTACACTTCAACTTTCGCTCTTGGCTGTCTTTGAGCTCGAACTTTTTCTTCCAGTCTTTTTTGCTTATAACCATATCCTGCGTATATAGCCAATCCCATTAGAAGCCAAAGTGGGAAGTACAAAGACGATGTTGATAAAGTCTTCATAGAATATACCATTAAACCTCCACATGTGAGTATCCCTAAAATTGGGAACAAAGGAGAAAATGGTACTTTAAACGGTCTTGGTCTATCAGGATCTGTCTTTCTCAAAATCAATACTGCAATACAAATAATTATGAAAGAAGTGAAAGTTCCATAATTACACAACTCAGCAGATATATTCAAATCCATAAACAAAGCACATATAATTACAACTATACCAGAAATCCATGTTAATACATGAGGAGTTCTGTATTTTTTATGGATCAATCTCAAAGATTTTGGTAAAAACCTATCTCTACTCATTGCATATAAAATTCTTGTAGTTCCTAGTTGATAAATTAGAATTACAGAAGTTAATGCACATAAAGCTCCAATAGAAATCAAACCTGCAAACCAATCTATACCAATAGCTCTCATTGCATGAGCAATAGGTGCCTGAATATCAATATCACCTAACGGAACTGTACCGGTAAGCACTAAAGCTACACAAACATACAATATCGTACAAATAATAAGAGTACCTAAAATAGCAATAGGCAAATCTCTTTGAGGATTTTCTGTCTCTTCTGCTGTAGTTGAAATTGCATCAAAACCGATATACGCAAAAAAGATTAAAAAAGCTCCCATAAATACACCCTCAAATCCGTTTGGTACAAATGGAGTCCAGTTTTCAGGTTTAACATAGAAAGCTCCCACAAGAATAAATGAAATAATCATAAACATATTCACTCCAACCATAACGCTGGCAAATCTTGTAGACTCTTTTACACCTTTTATCAACAATATTGTAAGCAATAATACAATTACAATCGCAGGTAAATTTATCGCAACAGGGATTTTATCAAACAAATACGGCATTTGAGAATGTGGATCCAAACCATATTTATCACAATATGAGAACATAAATCTATAATCATTTCTCAACCACATTGGAAAATTTACGACAAAACTTGGTAAAATATGTTTAAAGCCTTTCAAAAACTGAACAAAATACCCAGTCCAAGCACAAGCTACAGTAATATTTCCGATTGCATACTCTAACATAAGTATCCAACCAACCATCCAAGCCATAAACTCACCCATAGTAGCATAAGTGTATGTATAAGCACTTCCTGCAACTGGAATCATAGCAGCAATCTCACTATAACACAAAGCTGAAAATACACATGCTATACAAGCCAAAACCATTGATATAATTATAGCAGGCCCAGCTCCCACGCTTTCAGGACCACCTTTTATTGCGGTTCCGATTATTGTAAAAATACCTGTACCAACTACTGCACCTATACCAATTACAATTAAGTCAAATACATTTAACGTCTTTTTCAATTCAGACTTCTTACTCGTAGCAATCAATTCGTCGGGGCTTTTTTTCTTAAGGGCATTACCCAGTATTCTTTTAATTTCCATCAATTTATCTCAATAATTCCTGTTTTTTTAGTTCCACTTTTTCATTATGAATTTTGTTTTCATTTAATCTATTTTTTACAAAACCGTATAATAAATAAATTATTGCACCTACACCTAACCAGACAGGGAACAATAAAGCTGATCCTGAAGGCTGCATAGATTTATATATCATCAATCCGCCACAGCAAATTATACCCAAAGAAGGAGTAATAGGAGAAAACGGAACCTTAAATGGTCTTGGTCTTTCTGGATCAGTTTTTCTCAAAATTAATACTGCAACGCACACAATAATAAATGATGTAAACGTTCCATAATTACACAACTCTGCAGCGACATCCAAATTTAAAGTTAAAATACCAACTACCGCCAATAAACCTACTGTCCAAGTCAACAAAGCTGGAGTTTTAAATACTGGATGTAGCTTTTGGAATCTTGCAGAAATAAAATGATCTCTGCTCATTGCATATAAAATTCTAGTAGCAGCCATTTCTAAAACCAAAAGTACTGAAGTCAAACCTGCTAAAGAACCAATTGAAATTAGTCCTGCTGCCCAATTTTGATGAATCATTATCATACAATATGCCATTGGTGCTTTTAGAAAATCAGCAGGGACTGCAACACTTGTATCCTGTAGGCCTGTAAGAACAAGAGCTACAAGAACATACACTATAGTTGTTACAACTAAAGAGCCGATAATACCAATCGGTAAATCCTTTTGAGGATTTTTACATTCTTCTGCAGCTGTTGCAAGAGCATCAAATCCAATATATGCAAAAAAGATCAAAAACGCTCCAGCAAAAATTCCTGCTGCACCATGCGGTGCAAAAGGAGTCCAATTTTCAGGTCTTACATAAAAAGCTCCAGCAAGCACAAACAATGCTATTACTGCCAATTTCACAAATACCATTATACTCGCCATTTTTGTAGAATCTTTAGTACCTTTTACCAAAATAGCTGTTATCAATAAAACTATCAATATTGCAGGAAGATTTATACAAATCGGCACCCCAAAAAGTTTTGGAATAAAAACATCCGGATTTGCAGCCGCAATTTTACCTGCACTAAATACATCATTAACTAACCAGACAGGAGGATGAGCAAGCCATGCTGGCAATACTTTTTCAAAACCGCTTAGAAATTGAATAAAGTGATTAGACCAAGCACAAGCAACTGCGATAAAACCTATCGCATACTCAAGCATTAAAACCCAACCTACCATCCAAGCAGCAAATTCTCCTAAAGTTGCAAATGTATACGTGTAAGCACCACCTGCAACAGGAATCATAGTTGCAAACTCTGAATAGCATAATGCTGAAAAAATACACGCAATAGCAGCAATTACCATTGAAATAATTAACCCTGGACCTGCACCCAGACTTGAGCCGTCAGCACTGCCAGCAGCTGCTATACCAACTACTGCAAAAATCCCTGAGCCAATAATTGCACCTACACCAAGAATTATCAAATCCCAAACACCAAGAGTCTTTTCCAGACCTTCACTTTTAGCATCTGCCAACATTTCATCAGGATTTTTAATTCTTGTAATTTTTTTCAAAAAGTTTCGCGTAAAAGTCGCACGGTGAAATTTTTCTGCCATTAATCTTCCTTATATTTTTTACTACTTACAAAGCGGGAATCCTAACTCTTCCCTTTGAGCTACATATAGTCTAGCTACTGCTGAAGCCATTGTTCTTACTCGATTAATAAAGTTAATACGTTCATCTTTACTAATTACCCCTCTTGCATCCAGCAAATTGAATGTATGAGAGCATTTAAGAACATAATCATATGCAGGAAGTACCAACTTTGCATTAATACAATTATCAACTTCTTTTTGGTACAAATCAAACATAGTGAATAAGCTTTTAGCATCAGATACTTCAAAATTATATTTTGATTGTTCTATTTCGTTTTGTAAGAATATTTCGCCATACTTTAACTTATCATTCCACATGATATCGTATACAGACTCTTTATTTTGCAAATACATAGCGATTCTTTCAAGTCCATATGTCAATTCCAAAGCAACAGGCTTAACTTCTACACCACCTACCTGTTGGAAATAAGTAAACTGAGTAATTTCCATACCATCAAGCCACACTTCCCAGCCAACACCAGCTGCACCTAATGTTGGAGACTCCCAGTTATCTTCTACAAACCTTACGTCATGAACTTTTAAATCAATACCCATAGCTTCCAAACTTTTTAAATAAAGTTCTTGAGCATTATCAGGTGATGGTTTTAGTATAACTTGAAATTGATAATAATGTCCTAATCTATTAGGGTTTTCACCATACCTAGCATCGGTAGGACGTCTGCAAGGCTCAATCATTGCGGTGTTCCAAGGTTCAGGTCCCAATGAACGCAAAAAAGTTGCAGGATTCATTGTTGATGCACCTTTCTCAATATCATAAGGCTGTTGAATTATACAACCATAATCAGACCAAAATTTTTGTAAGTTAAAAACCAATTCTTGAAAATTTAATGCCATATCCTTTTCCAATATATTGTACTATTTACACTATTTCATGTATACGCAAAAAGCTGCTGATACACGCTTTATTAATACTACGACCAACATATTTAAAAAGCAAATATTATGTTAAAAATATTAAGTTAAGAAACAGTTTTGTGATTTAGCAAAATTAAAAACTATTTACATTCATGCTTACCATCCCAAGATAAGTCATCACATCTCAAGTAATCCATATTCTCATTATATATTACCCAAGCTGTGCAACCAAAACCATTTGCTCCCATTTTGGAAACAACTCCAATAGACTTATCTCGACAATAATTATTAAAAGTAAATATATTAGTTTGTTCAGATGTACCCATTGGTACTACACCATATTTTGTTAGTAAAAAGTTAAAATAATCAATTCCAAATTGATTTGGTTTACCATAGCCATTTATATCTACAGCTATGTTACCGCAAATATTTTCCAATGCTTTACCTTTTCCCCAAGACGTATCACAACTATTGTTATATATATAAAAACTTATAATAGATCCATCTGCCAATTTTAAACGAGAATGCAGTCCTCCATTATCTACATTCCAATAATCATCTCCATTTAAAGCTTTATAAGTTACACTAGGCAAACATCCTGTCTCACGAGCTTTACAAGTCTTTGTTTTATTCATAAACTCTGAAAAATTATTCAACAAAGTATCTGCTCCATCAGGATCTGCAAGCCCTGTTGTACCTAAATCCCAATTTTCAATAGGACCATATTTTTCTACAGCTAGCATAAATGCCTGATTTAATACTGAATTGACTTTT
>CASECH010000103.1 GCA_949286405.1 uncultured bacterium | reverse complement strand
TTAAAAGAAGACTTATTCGTCACACCTGAAAACTTTTTCGCAGGTGTAAGATTTACAGTTACTTCCTCAGCCAAAACATTTAATCCTAGTGACATTATACAAAGTAATAATAAAATTCTTTTTAACATACTAACCTCAAAATAATTTTTCTTACATTATAACAGAAATTTCAAATATGAAAACAATATAAACTTTTTTCTGATATACTAGTCTAATGTCAGTATATTCAGATAAAATTTTCAAAAACCCGATAAAAATAATAAAAGCATTCAACAATTCCGAATTTAAAGCAGCTTTTAATGAAATAGAAAAACTGCGTAAAAAATATTTTTTACTCGGCTACATAAGATATGAAGCCAAAGAAATCTTTTTAAATAACCAAATACAATTCCCACTTCCATTATTGTACTTTGAAGTCTATGAAACTTACGAAAAATATCTACCTCAAACATCTCAAGATATCAAACTGAAAATCACTCCCCAAATACACTTCAGCGAATATTCAACAGCTATTGAAAAAATCAAAAATGAGATAAAAAACGGTAACACCTATGAAGTAAATTACACATATGACTTTGAAATAGAAAATAAAAGCAATCATTCAAATATAGAAATCTATGAACATTTTCTCTCCGAACAAAAAACCCCATATAATACCTTTATCGAAAATGAATATGAAACACTTTTATCATTTTCACCCGAACTATTTTTCGAGCTTGAAGGCAATCATATAACCACAAAACCCATGAAAGGAACCATAAAAAGGGGAAAAACAGAAAAAGAAGATTTGCAGCTAAAGACATATCTCCAACAGGATGAAAAAAATCGCTCAGAAAATGTTATGATAGTTGATTTGCTAAGAAACGACCTTGGAAGAATAGCTCAAACAGGTAGTGTCAAAGTAACAAAATTATTTGAAATAGAAACTCACAAAACACTTCATCAAATGACTTCTCAAATAGAAGCAGACTTAAAAGAAGATACAACCCTTTATGATATTTTTAATGCAATTTTTCCTTGCGGCTCAATCACAGGAGCTCCAAAAATAAGTACAATGCAAATCATAGATTCTGTTGAATTTGGCAAACGAGGTATCTATTGCGGAGCAATAGGACTAATAACACCACAATCAACAACCTTTAGTGTACCTATAAGAATTCTGCAAAAACCAAATAATCAAAACAAATTTCAATACCGCGTCGGTGGAGCAGTAGTTTGGGATTCAACAGCACAAGATGAGTGGGAAGAAACATATACAAAAATTAAATTTCTAAACAATCAATTCCATATCATTGAAACAATGAAATTTTCAAACGGAAAAATCATATTCGAGAAAGAACACCTTGAAAGAATGAAACATTCTGCATCTCAACTTGGGTTCACGTACAATACACCTGATATTAAAATACCTGATTCAGGTGATGGAATTATAAGAATTCTTCTGGATAAAGATGGTACATTCTCATATGAAATCAAAACCATTACTGATAGCAAAACTAATATTATTGAAATTTCTCCAATCAAAGTATCAAGCAAAAATAAAATGCTATACCATAAAACAAGCTATCGCCCTTGGTTTGTGGAAAGTTATAAAAGAATAAGAGAAAAAGAAATATATGATGAAATATTTTTTAACGAAAAAGGAGAACTCACAGAAGGAGCAAGAAGCAATATAATCCTTGAACTGAACGGGAAATTTTACACTCCGCCAATATCTTGCGGCCTTCTAAACGGTATTTACAGGCAAAAGCTCATCAATGAAGGGTACTGCACAGAAAAAATTCTATACCACCAAGATCTGCTTAAAGCAGAAAATATCTACTGCATAAATTCTGTAAGGGGAATTAAAAAAGTTCAATTAAAGGAAGAAAAATGCAAAATCTAATCTTAATAGATAACTACGATTCATTTACATATAACATAGTCCAATATCTAAAAGAACTTGGAACAGATCCTCTCATTTTTGAAAATAATAAAATTAGTATCCAAGAGCTAAAAAAAATAAATTTTGAAAAAATACTTATTTCTCCTGGAGCAGGGAATCCAAATACAGCAGGAATTTCTATGGATATTATAAAAGAATTTCATTCTTCAAAACAAATTTTCGGGGTCTGCCTTGGGCATCAATGCATTGGACAATTCTTCGGCTCTAAAATAATAAAAGCTCCAATACCAATGCATGGAAAAACTTCTGAAATATTTGTAGACACCGAAAGTAAACTTTTCAAAAATATCCCACAAAGCTTTCAAGCGACACGCTATCATTCTCTTGTGATAGAAAATATAGACATACACTCTCCACTAAAAATAACCGCAAAAACAAAAGACAATATAATTATGGCAATAGAACATAAATATCTTCCTATTTATGGTGTACAATTCCACCCTGAAGCTATTCTGACTGAATATGGCAAGGAAATACTTAAGAATTTTTTATCAATTTAAGCACAGCACTATGTCTGTTTGTAGTAGCATGTTCCTTTCTATAAGAAAAGAACATATCATTATCGCATACAGTGCAATATGGACAAACATCAATTTCTTTTACACCAATTTCAATCAGCTGCTGCCTATTAATATTTTTTAAATCAACAAAAATTTCTCCATCTCT
>CASECH010000102.1 GCA_949286405.1 uncultured bacterium | reverse complement strand
TCCTAAAACAAAAGGTATGGAATTTGTTGGATTAGCATCATTCTTTGCGTCAATGGGACTGTGGAAAACAATAGGGATTCAGATTCCAGCAAAAATAATTCATGGTGTAAATGTAAACCAACAATATGAAGATAGTTTTGGTAGAAAGAAACCGTTTTATCTTGATCCCCAGTTTTTACCTTGGTCTTTATATTCTGATGAGCAGATAGATAAAATTGGTGATAGGCTGGGAGTTCCAAAGAATATACCTAATAGAAGAGATTTTACTCAAGAAAAAATGAAAAAAATTGCAGTACAAAGTAATACACTATGGATGTTGACAGCTGGTTTTGCAACTCCTGTGATGAGTGCTTTGATTTGTAATTCTTTAGAAAAACCATTAGCTAAATTTTTAGATGGAAGACAAAATAAATATGCTGATAAGTTGTTAGAAAATTATGAAACAAATTATAAGAGTTTCCAAGATGAGTCAACAATTGCTAAGATGAATAGGGCGATTGAAATGTACGGCAATCAAAAACTTACAGATGAAAGATTTGATTCTCTTTGTGATATTTTAACAGAAGGTCTTGACCCTGTTACTGCAAAAGCTATAAAAGAAGATTTAAGACCTTCTATTATGAAAGATGCATTTTCGATTGAGGAAAATTCTGTAAAATCTATTCAAAACTCTATGGCTGATATTTTGAGAAATGAACCTAGAGGATATTCTGAGGCTGCGATAGACGCTATTATTCCTAAAAAAGAACAAATTCTTTCTGTATTTAAAAATTTAAACTTAGATACTGATAATATTACCAAAGAGGATTTTAGTAATATTTTACGTGATATGGGTATAGCTATTGAAGATAATATTGAATTGTTTAATAGCAACTTACCTGAAGGAGAAAAAGCGGTAAAAGTAAAACCGGTGACAAATGCTCTATCAGGAAAAAGTGATAGTATTAATCCTGTTATAAAAGGTATAAAAACTATTTCAAATTCAGTTTTTGATACAGCTGCACAGGATAAATTTAAAAATCTTACAGATATTTTTGTTAATTTCAGAGCTAAAACGGCATTATTGGATAAATATGCATATATAAAAGCAGGAGCAGCACCGGAAACGGTTATTGCTAATTACTGGAATGATTTTTCTGAAGAATTGATTAAAATTTTAAAAATGACTCCTAAGGAAATTGAACAAGTAAGACTTGATAGAGAGTTAATGGCAGAACTTCTTCAATCAAAAGTTGAAGCACTTTGTGCAAAACCTGAAGAGTATAAAAAAGCTGTAACTGAAATTGTTCATAAAATGGCTCACCTTCAAAGTTTAATTAAGCCTAGTGATATTTCTAATCGTTATGATAAACATGTTAATGCTTTATTTAGCAGTACTGTACAAAAACTTTCTGATTCTTCAATTGATATGACAAAAACAATCAGAGCATTAATTGGAAAAGATGGAAATCCGTCAGGCTCATTAAAAGGTATTCAGCTTAGATATTTGCATGACAGAATTGAGAATGTTAAAAATTCATTTAACTGGTTCTTAGGATTTTTGGATTTTAACAGACGTATTGCAACTCTTACCCATGTAGAAGCTCTACATAGCGGTCTTCGTAGAGAAGTTAAAGAGGAAATGGTTGCATTGACCAAAATGATGATGTTACAAGGTCATGCTTCTGATTTTGCTACAAAATTCTATTTTAAAAGAAATCCTTTCCCTGTTGCAGATTACGGCCAAATAGAAATCAAAGATGGTAAGGTTGTTAATAAATATTTAGGACATTCAGGAAATACAAGGGTTGATATTCCGCAAAATGCACAATTCTTTGATGAATCTATGAAATTGATGTTTGAAAATAATTTGCATCCGGAAACAGAAGCAATTTTAACAAAGAACGCAATGTTAGATCAGATAAAAGCTTATAGATCTGATGTTTTGAATTATATTGGAAAAGATTATTATTTTGTTAAACCAAGACATTTGGTAAGAGGTCAGTCAATGGTATCATCAGCTGATAAACGTTTCTTGCTTTTGGGAGCTGCTCCTGATGAGATGATGTCAAAAGTCGGTAAACAAGCATTTAACTCAAGAAAATGGTTAAAAATGTTTGGAGGTTTTGGAGCCGGTCTGCTTGGTGTAAGTATCATTGCTCAGTTCTTCTTCGGTAAGATGAAAACTCCTGAAAGAATTCAACAAAAAGGTAACTAAAGATGATTAATACAACAAATTTATTAGCAATAAAAATTAATAATGTTAAGCATTCTGAAAATAAAAATATTCAGTCTTCTTCAGATGTGACAAATTCAAAATTGCAATTATCTTCAAATTTGTTGGGAAAATATCTTAATAATATTGCATTAATAAATATTCCAAAAGTTAAGAAATCAGAAAAAGCTGCTCCTATAAATTATCATAATAATTTAAGATCAATGTTTAGAAATAATGAAGCTAAAATTCTTGCTATAATTCCTAGAACATTTAATGCAAAAGATTTAAATGGAAATGAGTTTATAGACGGGAATGAGCAAAGAGGTACCTTTTTGAATGCAATAGAAAGACTTGATGAAGTAAAGGCTCAAGGTTTTAATACTTTGCATATTTTGCCTATACATCCTACAGGTAAAATGAAAGCTATGGGTACTGCAGGTTCTTTGTATTCTCCTAAGGATTTGTTGGAAATTGACCCTAATTTGGCAGACCCATCTGATCCTAGAAGTGCAAAAGAACAATTTAAAGCTTTTATTGATGAGTGTCATAAAAGAAATATAAAAGTTCTTTTGGATTTACCAAGTTGTGCTTCTTATGATATGTTTTTGGAAAAACCTGAATTAATGGCAAAAGAACGTGATGGGTTAGCTAAAACTCCTCAAGGATGGAATGATATAAGAATGTTTCAACCTTGGGAGGATGAAGGAAAAAGAACCTTGAATCCTCAGTTATTGGAGCTTCATAAAGAATATGTTGATATGTGCATAGATTTAGGTGTGGACGGAATTAGGGCTGACGTAGCTAGAGCTAAGCCTGTTGAATTTTGGGATGTAATTATACCATATTCTCATATGAGAGATCCTGAATTTGGCTGGCTTGCGGAAACTTATACATATGAAGATGCTTCTCCACAAGCAAATATGCCTTATGATAGACCAGAAGATTCTTTGAGAGCCGGTTTTGATAATATTTACGGTCAATATCATATATTCCATGAATGGTCAAATGCTTCGACGTTTATGGATTATGTAAAAGAACAATTGGATATGTCATATCGTTTACCAAAAGGTAAGTCTTTGATAGGCTCGTTTGCAACTCATGATGATATTTCTCCGATGTATCATGGCGGAGCTGATTATTGTAATCTTACGATGGGATTACAAGCTACGTTGCCTATGTTAAATCCATATATAGTTGATGGATATCAAAGTGGTGATTATTATACTTATCCTTATGAAAATAAATATAATCCTGATACCCAAACTGAAAATCATGAAATGACTGTACATAGAGGACGTTTAGATATATTCAATTATTCAAGAAAGCCTGGTGGTGATCAACCTGAAATAGGTAAATTTATGAAAAGTGCATTTGATTTGAAAGATAAGTATAAGGATGTAATTAACAAAGGTACTTTTATAGAACTTGATAAAGATGGTGATAAAAATGACCAAATTATAGCTTATGCACGTCATTATAATGGAAAGACTCTTGTGGTTATTGCTAATAAGAATGTTGATAGAGCTGTGGCTTGTAAAGTTAAAGTTCCTACATTGAAAGCTGAGCAGGATCTTGTTAATTTATTACCTTCTTATGGTCCTGAAAGTGTAATTCAGGCTGCTAACAATGAAATAAGAGCTGATGTTGGGCCTGCTAGAGTGCATGTGTTTGAGGTAGATACACCGTTTATTGAAAATTTTTCAAATAAAATTTATAAACAAAATATTTAACGAGGCACATTAAATAAACAAAAAAGAAGGTATAATTTTATATTATATCTTCTTTTTGATTTTTTTATATGTTTGGGTTAGAATATATGGGCGAGGTATAAATATGCTACAAGAATTTTTATGTTCAAAAATACACAGAGCAACTGTTACAGATGCTAATTTAAATTATGTTGGATCTATTACAATTGATGAAGCACTGATGAATGCTTCTAAAATCAAGGAATGGCAAAAGGTAGAAATTTTAGATGTAAATAATGGAGAACGTTTCCAAACATATGTAATAAAAGGAAAAGCTAATTCAGGCACAATTTGTTTAAATGGTGCTGCTGCGAGAAAAGTTCAACCTGGAGATAAAGTTATTATTGTATCTTATGGGATATTTACTCAAGATGAAATTCAAAATTTCAAACCTACGATTGTAATAGTAGATGATAATAATAAAATTATTGAACAGTAATAGAGCATGTATAAATGTTGCTGTGCAAATTTGGAGATTATAGTAAAAAAAAAAAAGGGCTTTATGCCCTTTTTTATCTATAATTAGTGAATTGTAGAGGATAATCGTACTTTTCTTCATTTGCTCTGAGTAATCGAATTATCTCTTGTAAATCATCTTTATCTTTTCCTGATACCCTTACCTGATCTCCTTGAATTGATGCTTGTACTTTCTTTTTAGAGTCTTTTATATCTGCTACAATTTTTTTTGCAAGTTCCTGTGTTAGTCCTTTACGCAAATTAAATACTCTTCTTACGTTTCCTCCAAGTGCATTTTCAACAGGCTGTGGATCTAAGATTCTTATGCTTAAATTCCTTTTAGCTAATTTTGATTGTAAAATATCGTAGATATTTCTGAGTTTCATTTCATCACAAGTTGTTATAGTAATTGACTTATCTCCTTCAAGTTCAATAGATGAACCTGAATCTTTCAGATCAAATCTTGAAGATATATCTCTTTTTACTTGATCTACTGCATTTAATAATTCTTGCTTATCAAATTCTGATACAATATCAAAACTACAATCTTTTGCCATAATTACCCCCTTTTTTCAAATGGTATCACAAAAAGATGAGAAAAGATATTATCTATTCTCATCTTAGGTTTTTGGTGGGGGGTTGTATATTACAGTCAATTTGATTATGGAGTCGTTGTTTTAGGTTTCTTTTTAAATATATTTGTAAATCTTTGCCATATACTTGGTTTTGGGGCTTTAGGTTTAAACCAATTTTTTATGTTGTTATATTGTTTTGTTAAATATTTGGTTATACCCCCAGCTTTTGTAATATTTTTTCTTAGTGGTCCAATACAGGTAATTGCAAGAAGTCCTGCTAAGGCAAGTGATGCTTTCTTAAATGTAGACCAACTTTCTTTTTCTTTTGTTTGCATTGTTATATATTTATCATGGTCCAATTGTGGTTGCATTCTTACATTGCCAAGATATGATGGAGTGTACATTCCAAATGGTACACCCATTGGCTGCATGGACATTCTTCCGATGTCTTGATACATTATAGGGGTAGACATACTGTCGTCTATTGAATACATAACCTGTTCTCCAAAATTATAAACTAACCTTATAATTATATAAACAGATTTATATGATAAAAATTTCCTATTTTGAGAAATATGTAAACAAATATTAAAAAAAGTGAGTTGATTAATATCAACTCACTTTTTTAATTATGAATGGCTTAACAGTTATTTTGCTGCTTGAGCAGTTTCAAATACAACTGAAAATGCTTCAGGATCTTTTACTGCCATGTCAGCAAGCATTTTTCTGTTAACAACAATATTAGCTTTTTTGCATGCATTTACGAATCTTGAATAGCTCATTCCGCGTTCTCTAACTGCTGCATTAATTCTTACAATCCATAAACGTCTCATGTTTCTTTTATTTGTACGTCTATCTCTGTAAGCATATTTCAATGCTTTCATAACAGCGATATTAGCTACTTTAAAAATTCTGCTCCTTGCACCGATAAAGCCTTTAGCAAGTTTTAATATTTTTTTATGTCTTTTACGACTTACATTTCCACGTTTTACTCTCATTTACTGCCTCCTATCTCGCATACTTTCTGTAAGGTAACTCTTTAGATATCAATTTGAAGTGTGAACCTGAAATTGATACCATTTTGAAGATTCTGCGTTTTCTTGAAGCAGATTTGTGTTGAAGTAAGTGGCCTATACCTGCTTGTCTTCTCATAATTTTTCCTGTTGCAGAAACTTTGTAACGTTTTGCAGCAGACTTGTGTGTTTTCATTTTTGGCATTTTGATCTCCTTCTGTGCGTATTGCACGTTTAGTAGTCTCTTTAGAATATTTTAGGCATACCAAAGCCGTAAAATTTCCGCAAATCAATTATATTATGTAAAATTTTGATTTGCAAGTATATGTTAAACATTATAAATCGGAGAAATTTAAAAACTTAACTTTAAGCCTGAATATACTTCTTTTATTTTGATGTATTCTGATAGAATAATTTTTGAATGTAAATCACAGCAATGGCAAGGGTAGAAATTTTCTATACATTGGTTTCTTAAATATATCCCTAATTCTCTAATTTTATATTCTGTTTTTTCCATTAAATACATGCCACCTATAAATGTAAAAATATGCTTTTCTCCGGTAATTCTTTTTGCATGTTCTATTATATTTACTACTCCAACGTGAGAGCAACCTGCTATTATTACAAGTCCATTAGGGGTTTTGTATGCAAGTGCTGTTTCATCTTTGTATTTTGGATCATAATTGTATGTTGGAAATATTTCACCAAGGTAAAGTAGTTTTGGTGTTAGATATTTAGGTTCTCTAATTAAATCAAGTTCAAAAATATCGCAAATGTCTTTTTCTGTTAATGGAAATCCGACATTTCTTGAGTTTTTATCTAATTTAGGTTCAAAAAGATCAGAATGAGCAATGACATTTTTTGTATTCAAACTAATGCCTGCCTTGAGCATTTTTTTGTATAAATCCTGAAGTCTTGCAAAACCTCCTGTATGGTCTATATGACTGTGCGAAAGTACTATATCGGTTACATCACTTAAATCAAGTCCTAACTTATAAGCATTTTTTATAAAAACATCACTATACCCGCAATCGAATAGAACTTTTTGGTAATCGTTTTCAAGCAACAGTGAAAGAGCCGGTTCCGCCAGCAAATAATAGTCTGATTTACAATTATTATCAACCAGTACAGTTAATTCCATTAAGACCTCGCATTACTCTATACTATAATTATACTATATTTTTTTAGAATTTCAATCCTTAATTTATTAATAATATTTTTGCACTACCGGATAAGATACTCCTTGACAGAATGATCTTTCAGTCAGTCTTATGCCCAAGCATGATTGTTTTCTTTTGAATTGCATTCTATATATTTTTTGTATAACTTCATCTACAATTTGTCTGTTATATTTTTGGTATATTTCTTCTTTAGTGATGCATTTTTCAACGTACATTTCAATTATGTCATCAAGTACTGTATATTCAGGCAATCTATCTTGGTCTTTTTGACCAGGGTGTAATTCTGCTGAAGGAGCTTTATCTATAATTGCTTGAGGAATTATTTCTTTTTCTCTATTTAAGTAGTTTGAAAGTTTGTATACGTTAGTTTTTGTTAAATCACAAATTAAATTAAATCCTCCAGCCATGTCTCCGTACAATGTGCCAAATCCCATTGCTATTTCTGATTTATTACCTGTTGAAAGTAGTAGGCAATTATAGCGATTGGAGAAATACATAAGAATTAGTCCTCTGAGTCTGGCTTGGAGATTTTCTTCTGCAAGAGTTGTTTTTTCTTCATCTTCAGGTGAGATATGTGCAATTTTATCCATAAAATTTTTATATAAAGGAGTAATTGGATGTTTTACAGTTTTTATACCTAAATTTTGGGCTAATTCTAAAGAATCAGTAATACTTCCTTCTGAAGAAAACATGCTAGGCATAAGTACTCCATATACGTTTTCACTTCCGAGCGATTTTACTGCAAGTGCTGCCGTAACTGCACTGTCTATGCCTCCTGAAAGTCCTAAAATTACTTTTTTAAATCCTGTATTTTCGCAGTATTCTTTTAGTGCATATGTTATTATTTTTGTAATTTGTTGTTCTGTTCCTTCTTTAACAAACTCTTTTGGAGAGTTGAAATTTATTATTTGTGTTTGTGTTTGACATAGAGGCATTTGCATAACAAGTTCATTATCCTTATTTTTTGCAAAACTTCTTCCTGCGTATACATCTTGGTCTGCCATTCCAATCGAGTTTACATAAATAAAATTGTTGTGTGTAACTATTTCTTCAAAAAATTCTTGATCTGAGTTAGTTGTATAATAACTGTTTTTAGCTAGTATATATAAATCACAAACAATGTCATCTCTATATGTATCTGATACGAAGATATTTATTCCATTAATCTCATAAAATCCATCTTCTGATAGTTCTATTTCTCCATTTCTTATTAAGATTTCTCCTATAAAGAGAATCTTATCTTGACATTTATCAGCGATTTTTTTATAAAACTCATCTTGCATTAGACAGCAATTTTCATCCAAAACCAAATCTTTTCCACCGATGTCTGCTAAATCGTATTCAGGGAATACAATTATATCAGCTGCGGTCTCATTTGTGACCTTAACTATTTGATTATAATTGAATTCAAAATCTCCTGTTTTAAATCTTGTCTGTGCTACAGCTATATTCATAATTCCTCCGAGGTTATTCAAGTTTTAAATAGTTTACTTTTTCCCATCTTAAATCAAGGTATTTTACTTTTGAATCTACTAATTTTATTTGAGGCAGAACTGATGGAATTCTTTCAATTCTTTTGAAAACAGTTTCATTCAGCATTCCAAGTCTGATATTTACTGTTTTTATTTTTACATAAACATCATTTGGATTTCGTAAATCTATGTACTCAATTGGTTCATGTGAATAGGTAGATACATAGTTTGCAATTTTCATTATTTTTTTGATTTTTAGCAAATTCCATTTGTGGTAATCATCGCCTTTATTCCCGTAAGAAAGAACCAGTAGAGTATTATAATCTTTTGAAAGTGGAAGATATTCTCTTCCTATAAGTTTCCCGTCGGCAGTAAAAAACGCAACAGGATTAACTTTGTAATCAGGTGAAATTGTAATTATCGGAATGCGTTCTCTTATAATTATTTGTATTCTGGCAGGAAAGGCATAGCGTCTTATATAAACATCCTCAATAGGAGTTAATTTCATTAACTCATTTTTTATATCGTTTGTTTTTGCAAGATAAATGGGAACATTTGGGACATTGCTGTTTTTTAGTATTGCCAAAATTTTATATGAAGGGACTATTTTATTATTAATAATTTCAACAGAATTTCCTCCTACATAGTTGAAAGCTTGTTTGTCCATAAACCATCCCTTGCATTGTGCTATATATACAAGAGCCAGTAGCATTCCGACACTGAGGAAGAAACGAACAAATTTTCTAAAATTATTTTGTCGTTTTCTTCCCTTTCTTATTAGACGTTCTCTTTGTTTTGTTTTAACAAAATGTTGCCCGTCAATTTGAACTTGTTCATAATGTCCTTGTTCGTATTCAGTCATTATTTATTTAATCCTGCACTATTCAATATTAATAATACTAATTCGTCATAGCTTATATTCATTGCAGCTGCTTGAGCCGGTAAGTCACTTACGGTAGTCATTCCTGGACTTGTGTTGATTTCTAGTAAGTATGGAATATCATCTTTCATCATAAAATCAACTCTTGAAACACTTCTGCATCCTGCTGTTTCAAAAGCTTTTACTGCAACTTCTTTGACGTGTTTTGTAACTTCTTCTGATA
>CASECH010000101.1 GCA_949286405.1 uncultured bacterium | reverse complement strand
TAACTATCGAATAGATATATACCAATAATTAATTTCCTTTTTTATTTCTTTTTATATATTTAGAGCTTGATTCCAAGTTACTATTTTCAACTTCTATTTTATGGTTATTTATAATTTCTTGATTTGATAATTTAAGTTGAGGATCTTGATAAGTTATGCCTGCCTTTGTGTTTAACAAGCCAATATCATAATCTGAAAGTTCATCGATAAAATTATTTTCATTGATTAATTTTTTATTTTTAACGGCAACAGTCCCCATATATTTACCTGAAGAATGATTATAAATTTTTCCAATATAAAAACCTGCCTGCACAAAAGCATTTCTTATGTTAGCAGAATTTGAATACGTAAGAATTATTCCATCATCATTTAAATGTTTATACAGCTCACACATAAACTGATAAGACCATAGACATGGACATTTTGCAGGTGTAAATGCATCCAGAAAAATAACATCATATAGTAAATTACTATTTTTTATTGCTTTGCGTGCATCGTTAATTTCGAGTTTAAATGTTATTATCTTATTTAAAAGGTATTTAGAAGCTATTTTGTTACTTTTTGATATATGCTGATAATATATATTATGTAAGAAGCTTATTATCTTCCCTAAGACCCCATATTTATACCAGTAATTCAATAAAAACCTGTAAAAATTTATTACAGATTTATCAAAATATTGTGAGTATTCTTTGTTATTTATTAGCTGTTTTAGCTCTATATCTTCAAAAATTTCTGGATAAGAAGCTACTATTGATTGTAACAAAATATAATTTATACTTTTTTTTAATTTATATTTATTTTTAAATTTATTATTTCTCATCTTCGAAATTTTATCATTATTAAAAGTTAAATCATTTTTATCAAAAATATTTTTTTTTGCTTTAAAAAATGGAGACAAAAATACTAAATTTTTATCAGTGTCTACTGCATGAATAAATATTTTTGATAAAATATTATTAGTATCTATCATATCGATATTAATTGACTCATGTTCTTTTTTGCTATTTTGTTTATTGGTATATACCGTATCGATATTATTATTTTGACAATTTTTTTTTGTTGCAAAATTTTCCAAAAAATAATTTAATAAACTTTTTGAATTATATCCGATACCATAGCAGATATCTAAGACATTAACTTGTTTTTTGCTATTAAAATATTTTTTTAGATTAGCAGGTATGATAAATTTTTCATATGCTTCAGATAGAGCCCCATATGTTGAGTGGTAAATATCATCGGCTTCAGGGCTAAACAACCCTATTGATCCGTCATTAGTAAAATATGAATATAGCTTATACATACTAGTATTATAAAAATAAGTAATTTTGAGTTCAAATTCTTTATATATCTTCATTTATGAGGATATATTAGCTTTTTTTTATATTTTTGTTATAATACTTCTTGTGAAAGCGAAGAGGAATATATGAAAATAAGTGTAAAAGTACCTGCAACTACTGCAAATATTGGCCCTGGATTTGACTGCTTGGGTATGGCATTGCCTATTTATAATACAATAACAATAGAGGAAACTGTCCTTCCTGGTACAGGAATAGAAATAAATGTAATAGCAGATACTTCTGGTGCAGATGAGCTGTCATTGGAACATATTCCTTTAGATGAAAACAGTATTGTATACAAGGCTGTTGAACTGCTTTATAATTCTATCGGACAATCTCCGAGTGAATTAAAGATTACAATCCACTCTCAAATACCTATCACAAGAGGTCTTGGTAGTAGTGCTTCAGTTATTGTGGGAGGTCTTTTAGCTGCAAATGAATTACTGGGACGACCTGCAGATGAAGTAGCCTTACTTTCAATAGCAACAGAAGTAGAAGGGCATCCGGATAATGTTACTCCAGCGATAGTAGGTGGTCTTGTACTTGCATCTCAGGAAGAGGATGGAAGTGTCCTATACCGAAAACTTGATTGGCCAGATGAATGGCAAATTACAGTTTGTGTTCCTGACTACGAACTAGCTACTGATATTGCTCGTTCTGTACTTCCTAAAGAAGTTCCTATGCAAGATGCAATTTTTAACGCACAACGCTTAGCTATGTTTGTGCAAGCTGTTAACACGAAGGATTCTGAGCTTATGAAGGCTGCTTTACATGATAAATTGCATCAGCCATACAGAATGAAACTCGTACCTGGGTTGGAAAAAATTATGGAAAACTTAAAACATGAAGAAAATGTTTTAGGTTGTGTCCTTAGTGGGGCTGGACCTTCTATATTAATAATTTCGCACAAAAATGGTATTGATAAAATTCATTCCATTGTAAAGGAAACTTGGGCGGATTTAAATGTAAAAGCTGAAGTTAGAACTTTGCCTATTGAAAAAAATGGAGCACAAATTATCAGCCAAGACAATTAAAAATTAAATGAAAGTATAATTAAAAATATTTAATAATCATTAATACTCGAAATAGTTAATCTATTTTGGGTATTTTTTTATGAAAATTCTTATATTATCTTGCTGTATAGGATGTGGTGCTTGTAGTGAAATCGCTGAAGAGGTATTTGATATACATGGTAATTATGCCGTAATTAATGAGTACAATATAGATAAACATGAAGAAAAATGCATTGATGCTGCAATAATTTGTCCTACATCAGCAATTAGAGTAGATTTTTAATAAGAAAGCCCTCTATTGTAGGAGGGCTTTTATTTCTATTATTTATTAACCTTGACCTGTATAATCCGGAGCTATGTTTTTTGCACCAGCTTTTTCTTCTTCTTTCTTTCCGTCGTATTCTGCTTGAGCAAGTTTTAATCTTGATTCCAAATTGTCTTTTTCTGTTTGTAATCTATCTTCTTCATCTTTTAAAGGTTCAAGCATAGCTTCACGCATCATTTCAAATGTATTTTGCCATGTTGATTGAGCCATAGCAAACTGTTGTTGCTGTTGTTGTTGGAAACTATTATACATCATCAAGTAATCTTGACCAATATTTTTCATCGCACTAGGATCGTTTAAATTAATTCCAAGCTCTTGAGCATATCCAAAAATACTACCTTGCATTTGAGCTTGCATTTGGGCTTTAATATTACGTTCTTGGGCACTGAACAATTTTTCCATATTACCAACTTGTTTGGTAATACGGCGCAACTGACTTTGGACTCTGGTCATCTCGTACTGAATAGAGCGGACCATCTTCCCAGCCATCAATTTACCATATGCGCCAGATAAGTAACCCATGTCGTATCCTTATGTTTATAGTCCTCGTAAATATATAAAGTATATATTCTTTGTAAAATTGCGTAATATTAAATTTTTAGTAACATTTCTTAATATTATGTTTATAATTGTCTATTTCTACAATTGAAATATTTATGTTTTTTATATAATATTTTTGAGGATTTATAAATCGGAGATATCTATGTTTAAAAGATTCTGGACTACAAAAAATATTATTTTTTCAATGCTTGTAATTGCACTATTATTTTTATTACCTAAAATAACAGGTATTTTGATGTTATTTTTTGCAGCATATGTAATAGCTTGTGCTATGAATCCCTATGTGCTTAAATTGTCACAAAAAATGAACAGAACAGCAGCATCCTCTCTTGTAATAACTGCAGCTGTTGCATCAATTTTTGCACTATTTATTCCAATATTTTTTGTAGCATACAAAGAAATTAAGACATTTTTATTATATTTTCCCGAAAAAATAACCAGTGTTTCTAATTACTTGATGAATGCAACATTTTACGGACACAGGTTAGCTGATATTTTTGATTTAAATTCAATAATGAACTCTACACCAGGTGTTGCTAAAGGACTAGTAGACCAGTCTTGGAGTTTTACAGTAAGCTTATTTCAATTAGTAATGGTATTTGTCGCACTAACAATGATTGTTTATTATATCTTAGTTGACAGAGCTTATTTAAAAGGCAAATTTATAGAATTTTTTCCTCAAAATTTGAAGGATAAAGCAAATCATATATTGACTTCTATAAGTAATAAAGTCGGTGGCTACGTAAGAGCACAAATCCTTTCTATGGTTGCAGTGGGGATTATGATGACTATTGGTCTAATAATTTTAAGAGTAGAATATCCAATATTACTTGGTTTGATTACAGGAATTTTGGATATTATTCCTTTGTTAGGTCCAACAATAGCTTTGGCAGTTATCTTACTTGTTGCATATCCTTTAGGAATTGTTAAAGTTGTCTTAATAATAATAGCATTTTTAGTCGTTCAACAATTATCTAACTATATTGTAAGACCAGTGTTGTTTGGAAAGTTTATGGAATTACATCCACTAATGATATTTTTTGCACTATTTGTCGCAGAACAATTTTTAGGTTTTTGGGGAGTAATACTATCTCCTGCAATAGCAGCAACAATTTGTGTTTTAATTGACGAATTATACATATTACCAATAAATCAGGTTAATGAATTAGAAACCAAGGACTAGCATGGTAAAAAAAGAACTTTTCTTATACAATAAAATAAAATCAAAAAACGATGACCTTAAAGTATGGATGGCTTTCCCTGGAATTTATTCTTTTTCGTTATCTTCACTTGGCTTTTTATGGATGTTTAAAACTATTGACGAACTTGATGGTGTCGGGATAGAAAGAATTTGCTCCGATACCGAAAAAACTCAATATAAATTGAGTGATGTTAAATTATTTGGTTTTTCTTTCTCATTTGATTTAGATTTTCTAACAATTTTTGCAATGTTAGAAAAATATAACATTCCACTAAAAGCCTCAGATAGAAGTGAAGATCTTCCTCTAATATTTGCAGGAGGTCCGGTTACTACTGCAAATCCAACACCATACAATGAATTTTTTGATTTTTTTATAATAGGAGATGGTGAAGATGTTAATCTTGAAGTTGTAAAAATATGCAAAGATAATAAAGATAAATCAAAAAAAGAAATATTAACACTTTTATCTGCCCTTGAAGGAGTGTATGTTCCAGCTTTTGGGAAAAAGGTAATAAAAAAACTGACCAAAAGATTAAGTGAATGTATATATACTCCAATACTTAGTGAAGATGCTTTTTTTAAAAATACTTTTATTTTAGAATTAGTTCGTGGTTGTGCTAACAGGTGTGGTTTTTGCCTTGCTTCATATTTAAACTTGCCGCTACGCTTTATGCCATATGAAGACGTTCTTGATATTATAAAATTAGGACTTTCAAAAACAAATAAAATTGCTCTTTTAGGGGCACAAATAAGTGCTCATCCGCATTTTAAGGACATCTGCAGTTTTATATATAATAAAATTCAAAATGGTGATAATATTGAAATGAGTGTATCATCATTACGAGTGGACGCAATCGATACTGATGTTGTAAAAACTCTTGTAGCAGCAGGTCAAAAAAATTCGACACTAGCAATCGAAGCAGGTAGTGAAAGACTCAGAAAAGTAATAAATAAAAATTTAAATGAAAAACAAATTTTTAACGCAGTAAAAATTGCAAAAGACAATGGACTAAAGGGTTTAAAATTCTATGGAATGATTGGTTTACCGACAGAAACAGCCGAAGATTTAGAAGAATTAGTATCTCTTGGAAAAAATTTAAAAAAAATTTATAAGGGTTTTGATATCACTTTTGGCTTCTCTAGTTTTGTTCCTAAACCTCATACACCATTTCAGTGGTGTGGAAGAGAGAATACTAAAGTGTTAGAAGAAAAAGCAACTTTTTTAAAAAAAGAGTTTCATAAAATAGGTATTACGGCAAATATATCTAGTATAAAATGGGACTATTGGCAAGCAGTGCTTTCACGAGGTGATGAGTCCTTTACTGAATTTATCATTGAAGTTTATCGAGAAGGAGGCAAACTTGGAGCTTTTAAAAAGGCTGCCAAAAAGTATAATATAAATGCTGATTTTTTTGCTTATGAAAATTATGTCTTTGAAAAGGAATTACCTTGGGATTTTATCAATATAAAACCCGGTAAAGACTTTCTTATAGAAGAAAATAAAAGATTACTCTCAATTACCTAATAACATTATATTGGAACATAGCCTGAGTACTTTAGACTCGCCCATGAATCGTAGTAACTTATTTGAGTTGCACTTCCGGTGTTTATAAAAAATCTAAACATCTTATCATGAGGTAAATCAAGAGCAGATACAATTGCAGCCTGTATTACATCAGGATAAGTTACAATAATAAGCCTATTTCCTATATTTTTTTCTACGATTTTTGACATTGATAAAGCCACTCTATTCACAAACTCCGAAACACTTTCACAATTTTCAAAAAGTTTTTCTTCAGGTAGTTTGATTAGCTTATCCAACATCTCAGGGTTCTGCTCCTCTATTTGAGCAAAAGTAAGTCCGTTCCAATCTCCACATTTTCTTGGCTTTAAATCATCTAAAATTTCAAAATCCTGTTTATACATCTTTGAAATTATTTTAGCAGTCTGAATAGTACGTGAAGCTGGTGAGGAATATATAACATCATTTTTTACTCCTCTTTTTTTTAGAAATTCACAAATTTTTTCAACCTCTTCCTGCCCTGCTTCGTTAAGTGGTGGATAAGTTTCATTATCAGAAATTCTGAACTCATCTGAGTATATAGTAGCACCATGACTTATAAAAGTTATTTTACATTTTCTATCAAAATACATTTTTATCCTCTTTATTTTTCTTAATTATAACATATTTTTTTACTTTTTGTAGTATTATAAAAGAAAATATAGTTTTTGGAGGAGATTTATATGAGAGGTAAAGCTTTTAAATTTGGAGATAATATTTCAACGGATCACATTGCACCTGGAAGATTATTTCATTTGCGTTCTAATTTACCTGAATTTGCAAAACACGTACTAGAAGATGCTGACCCTGATTTTGCGACAAGAATGCATAAAGGAGATTTTGTTGTTGCAGGTTCAAATTTTGGTCTTGGGTCTTCAAGAGAGCATGCTCCTCAAATTATCAAAATCGCAGGTGTAGGTGCCGTAATTGCAAAATCTTTTGCTCGTATTTTTTATAGAAATGCAATCAATATAGGTCTGCTTGCTATTGAATGCGATACAGACTCAATAGATGCAGGAGATGAGCTGGAATTAGATATTGAAAATGGTATATTGAAAAATCTCACTAATGGAACAATTACTCAAATTGAACCACTACCTCCTGTTATGATTAAACTACTGCAAGATGGTGGATTGGTTGAACATATCAAGAAAAATGGCGGATTTAATTTGACAGAATAGTTACCAATTTTTTAATTTTTCGATAAATTCAGATGTAGTTTTTATATTAGGATTACGTACTATTATGTAGTCCATTTTTCTTGGGTTAACAATACACAAATTTTTTGCACATCTATCCACAAATGTAGCAGCTGCAGTGTGATTGCTAGCTTTATCAGCCTGAGCCTTACACTCTTCTATTGAATCACAAATTTTAGAAGCACCTAT
>CASECH010000100.1 GCA_949286405.1 uncultured bacterium | reverse complement strand
CCTTTGATATTCTTAGACATCAATGAATGAGTTGTTTGTACAGCAGGCACATAATCATACTCTACAGCATAAGCCGGTTTTATTACATGAGCTTTTTCTAGTCCAGGTAAAGTCCTTAGCATTTGTAATTGTACATCTGCCGGCAAACTGCTTGAAAAACCTTGAATATAAACTTCATAAGTACCTAATCCTTCCGGTTCTATAAATATATGATGAGAAGGATTTTCACTAAATCTTACAACCTTATCCTCAATTGACGGACAATAACGAGGTCCAACACCTTGAATCAAGCCTTTAAACATAGGTGATTTATCAAGATTTGCTCTTATTATTTCATGAGTTTTCTCATTAGTCCTTGTAAGATAGCAAGGAACTTGAGGTCTAATTGGCCTATTCGGTTTAAATGAATAAAAGTTTAATTCAGCATCACCCGGTTGAATAGTCATTTTAGAATAATCAATTGTTCTCTTATCAACTCTTGGAGGAGTACCTGTTTTTAATTTTTTTATATTTATACCTAAGCTCATCAATGATTCAGACAAGCCATAAGCAGCCTTTTCACCCAATCTTCCTGCAGAATAAGAACGAAGACCAACAAATATTTTTCCGTTCAATGATGTACCGGTAGTTAAAATAACTGCAGATGCAGAATATTCAATACCGAATTCATCCACAGCACCTACGATTCTTCCGTCTTTTGCAATCAAATCAGTGACACATGCTTGCCTTAGATAAATATTCTCAGAAGATTCAATAATATTCCTCATATAGGCCATGTATTCTTTTTTATCAGATTGAGCACGTAACGCTCTTACAGCTGGTCCTTTTGAGGAATTTAACATTTTCATTTGAATATAAGTTGCATCGGTAACTTCCCCCATAACCCCACCAAGAGCATCAATTTCCCTTACCAAAGTTGATTTAGCAGGTCCTCCTACAGCTGGATTACAAGGCATTAGAGCAATATGATCTATATTTAATGTACATAACAATACTTTTGCACCTAATCTAGCACAAGATATCGCTGCTTCACACCCTGCATGACCTGCACCTACTACTATTACATCATACTTATTATTCAAATAACTCATTTTCACACATCCATATTCGGCTACACATACATTATATTACAAAAGAAAAATTAAAATTTAATTCTTTAAATAAAATTAATCAACAATCTAATATATTTAGAGGATATTTTCATATATTAATAAAGTTCAAACTATTTTTATTCGTAATTATATTCAAATATCCATGGACTAGATTTTTATTGGAGCTCACAAATGTCAGAACAAATTTTAATTCAAAATATATCTAATCATACAAATCAAAAAGCCGAGAAAGCGAAATTAGCACTTGAAAAAGCAAGAATAGCTCATGAAAAATATTTGATTAGACAGCAAAATAGCGATCTACAAGAAGCTATTGAAAATTATATTGACGCTGTCAAGCTCGATCCAATGATGCCAGAATCATATTATAGACTGGCGACTTTAATGTGGGAACAAGGTCAAATTAGTATCGATACAGCTATTGAACAGTGTAAAACAGCAATTTCATTAGCTCCTGACAATGTGAATGCTCACCTTTATACAGGCTTTTTCATGAAAATGGCACAGGATTTTGAAGCAGCAGAAAAAGAATTCAAATCAGCTATAGGCATGGATAGACTAAAATCTGCTCGTCCTAGACTTATTTTATCTCAATCAATTTTACAGAAGATTAATTCAAAAGATGCAAAAGCAGCTGACTACTTAAGCTTTTTATATTACTTCCTATCAGGCAGTGTCATGCTGGCATGGGATAGACCATCTATGAAAATGTTCTACAAAAATATTTCAGATGATTTCTCCGTATTCACATACAATACGGTAGGAAAATTTCTTGAAAGATTTAAAATGTATCCTGTTGCGGAAAATATCTACAAACAAGCAATAATGAAGACAGCTCATGGAGAAATTTTCTACAATAAAATGGGAGATTTAGCACTTAAAAATAAAGAAATTGATTTAACTGTAGATTGCTACAAAAAAGTTCTTGAAGAAAATCCACTTAATAGAGAAGTGCTAATTAAACTTGCAACTGTATTACAGACCTACTTCCCTGATAACACAGATGAAGCTATCGATTGCGATGAAAAACTTCTTGAATTTAATATAGATACCCCTCAAATATATTATGAATTAGGACATCTATATATGAGAAAAGAAGATAAAATTAATTCTATAAGTGCATTTAAACTAGCATTAGAAAAAGACAGTGAAAACCCATTCTATCACAATTCTTTAGCATACGCATACTCAAAAGCTGAGTTATATGATGATGCGATAGAACATTACCAAAAAGCAATTGCCAACAATCCTGATAAAGAATGGACTTCTATTGTATGCCAAGCGCTAGGCTCAATTTATGCAGAAGTAAAAGGAAACGTAGAAGCTGCAGTATCAACATTCCAAGCGGGAATTATCTTGAATCCGGATAATTACGATTTATATTTATCTCTTGGAGATATTTACATGGCAGAATATGATTTGGATAATGCTATAAGAGCCTATTGCGATGCAATCACAAGAAATCCTGAAGATTATAGAGGTTATTCAAAAGCAGGTATTGCCCTTTGGGAAAAAGATTACCTAGAAGAAGCTTTAATCGCATACCATAAAGCTATCGAACTTAATCCTGAAAATGAATTTGCACAAAACAATTTAGGTATTATTTATTTTGATGGTCTAGGAGATGCAGAAGAAGCTCTTGAGTACTTTGAAGCAGCAATTGAACTTAATCCTAGTTATACGCTTGCATACTTCAACGCTGCAAGAGCAAGCGAAGCTATGGGATTCATAAATGATGCCGCTAATTACTACCAAATGTCTATTGATTTAAATAAAATAACCCAAGATCTTGATGAAGAAGAAATAGTTGCAAGACTTCATAAGCTATTTGATAT
>CASECH010000099.1 GCA_949286405.1 uncultured bacterium | reverse complement strand
ATTTTTTCACCAATAACTTCATGACAATCAGGATTTGGTAAAGGTAACATAGCCTTGTATAACAATTCAATTTGTTCCAACTGTTCTCTACTTACCAAAAGTTGTTTTGGTGCTCTATTTTTTACAGGACGTTTTGGACCTCTATTAAATCCTCCCTGTTGTGGACGGCGATTGAATCCGCCCTGACGATTAAATCCTCCTTGTTGAGGTCTGTTAGAATATCCTCCTTGACGATTATAGTTATTATTTGGGCGATTACCATAACCACCTTGACGATTATCTCTTGAATAACCGCCTTGACGAGAATTATTTCCATAAGAAGATCTATTGTAATTGTTAGAAGGACGGCTATAGCCACCTTGATTATTATAAGATCTTTGAGGTCTATTATATCTTTGTTGGTCATTACCGCCTGCACTATAAAAACGCTGCGGTTCCTCTGGACCTGCACTATAACCTCTTAAAGGTTCTTGAACAGATTGTGTTTCTGTTGCAGGAGCCGAAGTAGATGACAAATCTGTAGAAGAAACTGCCATCTTCTTATCAGGATACAAACAATCAGGACAAATTACTCTTTTGGGGTTTTTCGTTTCAAACTCACGACCACATTTGATACACTTGTTTACATACATAATAAAAGCCTCTTAATTAAAAAAATAATAATAACATCATACCTAATTCTGGGTTACAAATTGAACTAAATTGCTCCTCGATAAATGATTAATCAAATAACAACTCTATATTAATAGTTACATGATAACATGAATTTAATATATTGGCAAGTGGTAAAAAAGATTATTTTTCCAGCCAAAAAGTCACAGGGCCATCATTAACTAGTTCTACCTCCATCATTGCACGGAATTTACCTGTCTCAACATTTAATTTACTTGTCTTTACACAATTTACAAAATACTCATACAACGCAACAGCTTTATCTAATGGTGCAGATTTATCAAAAGACGGTCTTGTGCCTTTCTTACAATCACCACAAAGGGTAAATTGAGAAACCACAAGGATTTCACCAATCTTATCAAGTACTGAAAAATTCATCTTATCATTTTCATCCTCAAAAATTCTCAAATTAAGAATTTTTTGAGCGAGTTTTTCCGCGTTTTCTTTTTCATCAGTCTTTTCTACACCAACAAATACTAGCAGACCTGAATTTATTGAAGAAAATAATTCTCCATCAATTTTAACAGAAGCCCTTTTTACTCTTTGAACTAACGCTTTCATTAATATCTCCTAAATAATTAATTGACCTTTCCGCGTAATTGTCCGCATGCGGCGTCAATATCAGCACCACGTTCCAGACGAACAGTGACTTTTTTACCTGACTGTTCTAATAGCGATTTAAAACGCATTATAGAGTTACCTGAAGGTTTTTGATAGTCATTTTTTTCTGTTGGATTATATGGAATTAAATTTATATTACATTTTATATCATGCAAGTATTCCACAAGCTGTCTAGCACTTTCTATTGTATCGTTCAAATCTTTTATCAAAAGATATTCTATTGTAATTCTTCTACCTGTCTTAGCTACATAATTTTTCAAAGCTTTTTTTAACTCAGGCATAGGATACTTATCTTCAATTTGCATCAACTTACGTCTTATATCGTGATTTGGGGCATGCAATGATATTGCAAGAGTTGATTGCATATCATTTTCTGCAAGAGTATTAATTTGAGGAATAATTCCTGATGTAGATACTGTCAAACGCCTTGCCCCTATTTGGAAAGAATCATTAAACATTTCCATTGCTTTAAGTACGTTATCAAGATTCAAAAGTGGCTCACCTTGCCCCATGAACACAACATTTGTAACTTTTAAGCCGGTATCTCTTTGGATAGTCAACACTTGTTCGACAATTTCTTTATAAGTTAAATTTCTAATGAAACCACGTTTACCTGTTGCACAAAAAGAACAATTAACAGCACAACCGACTTGAGAGCTTACGCAAGCAGTTAAATTTGCACGGTTATCAAACCTCATAAGTACGGTTTCAACGCACTCTCCGTCAGGATACTCTAGTAAATACTTTATAGTACCATCATTGCTTACTTGCTTTACTTTTATCTTTACATCAGTGACAGTTGCAATCTTTTTGAATTCTTCTCTGAACTTTAATGACAAATCAGTCATCTCATCAATATTTGATACTGATTTTAAATAAATCCAATTATGAATTTGTCTTGCACGAAATTTTGAAGCATGCAATGAATCTGTAATATTTTCTATCTCTTTTAATGTTAAACCAGATAATACTTTCATTTTTATTCCTTTGGATTTGGTATTTTAGTTTTATAATAATCTATTATTTCGACCATTGAATGCAGCATCAAAGCAATAGGTTCAACTTCCTGACGCCATTCATAATATCCACATGATTTTGGTAAAATGCTCAGCGGATTATCAGGAAAAGTTCTACAAATTTTCGGTCTATTTTCATAATCTGAACAACGATTACATTCATTCAACTTAGGACAGTGATAAAAATATACATCTCCATCTGTTGTTTCATCTAATAAATTTAGATATTCAGGATAAATCTTTCTTGCTTCTTCTTTTGAATTATAAGGGATAAATATACTCAAAAACTGCATTGCAAAATTGTCACCATTATCTGCTTTTTCTCTCAACTCCTCAGGAGAAAACTCTGAGCAAGCTAAGTTACAACATGTTGCACATCCTTTACAATGAAACTGTTTGCGATAAGCTAAAATCTCTATCCACTTTTCATAAATTTCTTTAGAAATTTCATTCTCAAACATATCAATAACTTTTTGCTGCCAAGCATACCCTAAAGAATCTTTAGGGAAATTATCAAAAATATCGCCACTCAAACCAACAGGTTTTATAGCCTCTATTCTTTTATTTATAGCATCAGAAGACTGCAAGAAAATTTCTCGATATTTTTGTTTTAAATTATTTATCTTAGCACTCAAATTATCCATATCATCATGATAACATAAAATAAACTTCTATAGTTTATTAAAAAATAATATCACATAAGCCTATGAATGTGTATCCCAACGACCGCAAGTTCCGCCCCAACGAGCAATAATATTACCTTTAATATCTTTAATTTTTTCTACATGTTGGACTTCATCAACACCTTCTACGATCGTAATTACTTCACAATTGTTAGAACAACCATTACATTCACAAGTAATAGAATGGAAGTGCATATCACCTACTTCCCATCCTTTGAATTTTGTTTGAGTTTCTGTATATTGATGATTTTCCATAGCAAGCAATGCAGCTCCAATTGCTCCCATTGTTTGATGATTTTCAGGTACTACAACTTTATGACCAAGAGCTTCTTCAAAAGCCTTTACCATCCCTGAATTTGTAGCAACACCACCTTGGAATGAGAATACAGGAAGCAATTCTTTACCCAAAGCTAAGTTAGATAAATAGTTTCGAACAAGTGCCTGACATAGACCATATAATAAATCTTCGACAGGATATCCAAGCTGTTGTTTGTGAATCAAGTCACTTTCTGCAAAAACTCCACAACGACCGGCAATACGTGCAGGATTTGTTGATTTCAAAGCTGTTGCACCAAAATCCTGAATAGGTACATTCAATCTATTTGCCTGTTGATCAAGGAAACT
>CASECH010000098.1 GCA_949286405.1 uncultured bacterium | reverse complement strand
GTTCAATTTTTTGAGTACCTGTACCACTATTTTTCAACGCATCAGAACCACATTCAGGACAGAAATCAGGGAAATATGAAATGTGATTACAATAATGACATTTCAGATACTGATCTTTCGCATGCCAAATCATAGGGATTGCACAATTAGGACATTCAATTACATGCCCGCATGCTTGACATTGAGTAAAAGTTGAAAAACCTCTACGATTGATTAGAAGTATAACTTGTTGACCTTTTTCAAGAGTCTTGGTAATTTCTATCTGTAAGGGTTTTGATATAACATTTTTATATGCAGCTCTTCCATGGTCTTGCATATTTATGACAGTTACAGGTGGAACTTTTACATTATTATATCGATGTTTAAGCTCGAATAAACAATCAGAATTTACCGCCCTATAGTATGATGAAATATCTGGGGTTGCAGAACCTAAAAGCAGTGGGCAATTATGGAATTCAGCCAGTTTTCTTGCAACGACTCTCGCATCATATCTTGGAGCAGGACTGGTTTGTTTATAAGCACCTTCATGCTCTTCATCTATAATTATTAAACCGATATTTTGCAATGGTGCAAAAACAGCAGAGCGAGCTCCTGCAAGAATTTTTATTTCATTTCTATACAACTTTTGCCATACATCATATCTTTCACCGTCAGAAATACTACTATGCCATATCGCAACATCTTCTGTACCAAATTTTCTTGCAAGACGCTTAGTTAACTGAGATGCAAGTGCTATTTCCGGAGCTAAAAACAAAACATTTTTACCTGATTTAATAGTATCATCTATAAGCTTGAAATACACTTCTGTCTTACCTGATGCAGTAACCCCGTGCAGTAAAATTTGTGAAGCATTATTTTCTTTTATTTTTTTAGAAATTCCTTCATAAACAGCTTTTTGCTCTCCTGAAAGTTCAAATAAAGCCTCTTTTTCTGAAATTCGCAAAATATCCAAAGGATTTCTATAAAGCTCTTCTTGAGTTAATTTTACACAACCGGCATCAGCTAATTTTTTAATAGTAGCACGGGTGGTTTTTACCATCTTCTCAAATATGATTAATGGGGTCTTACCCATTTCTTTTAACAACTCTAAAATCTCTAGTTGACGTTTAGTTGCATTATCAAAACTTACAAACTCTATTGAAAACTCTGTTTTAGATGCCTTTTCTATAAGTTTTAAAGGAATTGCAGCATTAAGCACCGTCACCAAATCACAACAATAATAATTAGCGACCCATTCAAGTAACTTCAAATAATCGATTGAAAAAAGCGGAGTTTCATCGAGAATTTTACTGATTTTCTTAACTTTAAAATCCCCAGATAAATAATCAGAAAACCCAACACAAAAAGCATTAATAAGCCCTTGCCTTCCAAAAGGCACAAGAATAGCTTGTCCTATTTGGATTTTATCCTTCATTTCTTCAGGAATTAAATAACTAAATGTCTTAACTCCCAAACCTTTTATGTTAACAAGAGCTGATGCGTATTTGCTCAAAAACATTCTCCTTTAAAAAAACAAAATCATGTATAAACCAAAAGAGTAGGATAAACCTACTCCTCTGCCATAAACTCTTTGCGAGCTTCTTGAATAGCTTCTTCTAGTAAATCTAATTGTTCAGGAGTGAAAGTTACACCTTTTTTAGTAGGAAGCCAAGTAGCTCCATCATCAGTTGTGTAAAATATTCTCATATTCAAATAACTTCTTCCTTTGTATTCACTGATAGAAATTTGTAATTGCTCTGTATCACTTCTTTCAATAGAAGCTAAAATTTTAGCATCTGCCATATTTTCTCTCCTTCTTTATCTACATTTGATATTCTATCACAGAAAACTCATTTTTATGATAAAGTTATGTTAATTAAAATAAGGAGAGAAGTTATGATAAAAGTAGGTGTATGCGGAGCTTTAGGTAAAATGGGACAAGAAGTATGCCAAGCAGTTCTTGACTGTCCTGAAACAGAACTAGTTGCAAAAATTGATATTGCAAGTTCAGAAATGTATCACCATATTGAAGATGCAAGCAGAGTAGAAGATATAGATGTTTTGGTAGATTTTACTCAACCAAAATCAATTTTTGAAAATGCAAAATACTGCCTTAATAACGGAATAAAAATCGTTATTGGTACAACAGGACTGAAAGATGAAGAAATTGAATATTTAAAACAGCTTTCAAAAGAAAACAACACAGGATGTCTTATCGCTCCAAATTTCTCAACAGGAGCAGTTTTAATGATGATGTTTGCAAAACAAGCAGCAAAATACTTTGATAATGCAGAGATTATAGAACTTCACCACAACCAAAAGAAAGATGCACCTTCAGGTACTGCAATTAAAACTGCAAATATGATGGCTGAAGTAAAATCAGATTTTACAAAAGACAATTGTCCTGAAACAGAAACAATTGAAGGGGCAAGAGGAGGAAATTCATATTCTAATATTCATATCCATTCTGTCAGAATGCCTGGTTATATAGCTTCTCAAGAAGTAATCTTTGGTTCATCAGGTCAAATCATGACAATTCGTCATGACTCAATGGATAGAAAATGCTATATGCAAGGAGTATTACTTGCAGTAAAACATATCGCAGAAAAAAATGATTTCATCTACGGACTGGATCAAATAATGTAAAATAAATAATTAAATTTATACATATATTAATAGGACTTAACAAAGTCCTATTTTTTATTCGTTATGATATAATTTACACAAATCGCTGTTTTTAGTTGACATGCGAAAAGAAACACAAAATGAGAGGTCAAAAAAGAATGAGAAAACCAAACATCGCAATTCTCGGAGCAACAGGTGTTGTAGGCAGAGAAATTACAAAAATCGTTGACGAATTAGGTATTGAATTCAATGAAATTAAGTTTTTATCAAGTGCAAAAAGTGCCGGAAAACAAATTGAATTTCAAGGTAAGACGTATACGGTAGAAGAAGCTACACCTGAATCTTTTGATGGAGTAAACATAGTTCTTGCTTCTGCAGGAGGCTCCACATCACAAAAATTTGCACCGGAAATCGTTAAACGCGGCGGTGTTTTAATTGACAATTCAAGTGCTTTCAGAATGGACAAAGATGTTCCGCTTGTAATTGCTTATGTAAACGATGAAGATTTAAGAAAGCACAAAGGAATTATCGCAAATCCAAATTGCTCTACTTCACAATTAATGCTTGTGCTAAAACCTTTGCATGAAAAAGCTAAGATTAAAAGATTAATTGTATCAACATACCAAGCTGTATCAGGTGCAGGACTAGCAGCAATAAATGAACTTACAGCAGATACAAAAGCAAATCTTGCAAAAGAAAATTTTGAAAATGTTTGTTTCAAAAAACCAATTTCATTTAACGTAATTCCACAAATAGACGTGTTTACAGAAAACGGTTACACAAAAGAAGAAATGAAAGTTGTAAATGAAACAAAGAAAATTTTACATCTTCCTCAAGACTTACCAATATCTTGTACCGCAGCAAGAGTTCCTGTATATAACGGACACTCAGAAGCAGTTGATATTGAATTTGAAGAAGAAATTTCTCCTGATGAAGTAAGAGAAATTTTGAAAAATTCATTCGGTATAAAAGTAATCGACAACCCTGAAAACTTCGAATACCCGACAACTCGTGATGCATCAGGTGTAGACCCTGTATTTGTAGGACGTATAAGAAAAAATCTGGCTTTCAAAAACGGTATTTCACTATGGTGTGTAGCAGATAACTTAAGAATAGGTGCAGCTTTAAATACTGTAAGAATATGTCAAAAAGTTATTGAAATGGATTTATTTTAGATATATTATATACACAAAGAGATGAATATCATCTCTTTGTGTATTTTTTAAGGAGAAAATTATGAACATATCTAAGGTTACTGTTTTGCCTCACAACATTGGGATTAAGAAGTTAGTAATAAAACAACCAAATCAAGATATACTAGATTCAGTTTTTAGAACATCTGTATCTTTAAATAAAGAAAAAATACCAAATAAAATTATAAAAAAACTTATGAAAAAAAATAATATCCCTGAATATATAAATCAAAACTGCTATACTGCAAAAACAAATAAATGTAGTGAAGATGCAAGAGTTATAGGCGGGGAAAATATTTCAATTTTTGCATAAATTATCAGCATAAATTCACTATTAACATTTCTTAATTATTAAGCAATTCCATTTTGAATTCTTTTTTTATATATACAGGGAATAAAATGGGGGATTTGTTATTATGCAAAAAAAAGAAAAAAAAGAATTTTTAGAAATCAAACAAGATGTTTCTAAAAAACTGAAAAAAGTATTATCAGAAAAAATCAGCATTCCTAGAACAACATCTGAATTTTTAAGTGATACTTTACAAATTGTGTAAAATAAAAAGCTCCTTTTTTAAAGGAGCTTTTTATTACTTTTTGTTAATATATAAGGATTTTGAGATATTTTTTTGATAAAATTTTACTGACACAGTAATTAGTAGGTAAAATAATGTTAGTAAAAAGAGAAGAACTAAGAGCTTTAATTGACAAACTTCATAGTGAAGGGAAAACTGTTGTTACTACAAACGGATGTTTTGATATTTTGCATGTCGGACATGTCAGGTATCTTGAAAAAACTAAGACCTTTGCTGATAGGTTAATTGTACTACTCAATTCAGATAAATCAGTTCGCTCAATAAAAGGCCCTACACGACCAATTAACTGTGAAGAAGATAGAGCTGAAATATTAAGTGCTTTGAGATGTGTCGATTATGTGGTACTATTTGATGAAGATAGTCCTCGTAATTTGTTAGACGAAATGAAACCTGATGTTTATACAAAAGGTGCAGATTATAATATGAATACTCTGCCTGAGGCAGATATTATGAAAAAAAATAACATAAAAGTAGAATTCATTGAATTTGTTCCAGGTAAATCTACCACAAAAACAATTGAAAAAAGTCGTTCGGCAAACTAAAAATTGCAGAATTGAAAAAATTTAATCAAAAAGTAACGTAACCAGTATAATAGGGGAGTATAATATGAAAACTTTTACAGTAGAAGAAATTACACACATTGTAGGCGGTATGCTTACAAAAGTAGAAGATGCTAAAATTACTCAAATTGCACCTCCGCTTCTTTCTGATGAAAACACTCTTGCACTTGCATTAGGAGAAGAAGAAATTGCAAATCTAGCAAAATCAAAAGCAAAAGCAGCACTAGTTCCACTAGGCGTAAGTTTAGATGGAATTACAACTATCGAAGTGGAAAGACCTAGATTAGCTATGATGAAGCTACTTCACTTGTTCTATACTCCTCCTGAAGTTAATCAAGGAATACATCCTACTGCAACTATTCATGAAACAGCTAAAATTGGTGAAAATGTACAAATCGGACCAAATGTAGTTGTATCTCATGATGCAGTAATTGGTGATAATACAAAAATTCTTGCTAATACATACATCGGAGGCGGTGCAAAAATTGGTAAAAATTGTTTATTCCACTCTGGAGTAAATATTGGTGACAGAGTACAAGTTGGAGATGACGTAATCTTACACCACGGAGTGTCATTAGGTGCAGATGGTTTCAGCTTTGTTACAGAAAATCCTGATAACATAGAACAAGCAAGAAAAGATGGAGAAATTAAAGAAGCAAATGCTAAACATGTAATCTTTAAAATCCCTTCAATCGGATCTGTTGTGATTGGAAATAATGTAGAAATTGGAGCTAACACAGCAATCGACCGTGGAACTATTGAAAATACAACAATTGGTGATAATACAAAAATTGATGACTTAGTAATGATTGGTCACAACTGCCGTATTGGAAAAGGTTGTTTAATAGTATCTCAAGTAGGAATTGCAGGAAGCTGCGTAATCGGAGACAGAGTAGTTATAGCAGGTCAAGCAGGTCTTGCAGATCATATCGAAATCGGATCAGATACAATCATCACAGCAAAAGCAGGTGTTACAAAATCATTCCCTGAAAAATCAATTGTTGTAGGTATCCCTGCTGTTCCAAGAAAAGAATTTATCAAACAATTAAAGACAATGAAAGATGCACAAGAAATTTTTGCAAAATTCAGAAAATATGAACCACTATTAAAAGAATTTGAGGATAACATAAACAATGACCACAATTCTTAAAGAAATAGAAATTACAGGAAACGGCTTGATGAAAAACAAGCCGTGTACTGTTAAATTTTGCCCATCTAAGTCAGGAGAAATAAGATATTACATAAAAGGTAACGAATATTTTACTGCTTCTGTTGATAACGTAATTGCTACAGATCATTGCGTTGTTTTGGGAAATAAAAAATCAAAAGCTATGCTTACAGAACATCTATCTGCTGCAATGGCTTTTTGCGGAATTGATTCAATAGATATACACATGTCTGAAGAAGAAGTTCCTGCAATGGACGGCAGTTCTAAACAGTGGGTAGAACTATTTAAAAAGGCTGGCATTGAAAAACACTTGTTTCAAAAAACAGACTATTACACAGTTTCAGAACCGGTTTATTATCTAAACGGAAAAACAAGCCTTGTAATCCTGCCTGACAAAGATTTGTACATTTCATATGCAGTAAACTATGATCACCCTGCACTGACAAAAAAATGGGTACCATATAATCCAAAAAACCAAGATGAAATTATACAGGCAAGAACTTTCGGATTTTATAGAGATTTGAAAAAGTTCCAAATGCTTGGCTTTGCACAAGGTGTTACTTTGGAAAATACTCTAGGACTTAAAGATGATGGTACTTTTACATCTGATTTAAGATCTGATTTAGAACCAGTTAAACATAAAATATTAGACTTAATCGGAGATTTGTATTTAACAGGTGTAAATCCATTGAATTTGAAATGCCAAATACTTGTAAAAGAAGCTGGACATGCAGTGCATATAAAAACAGCAAAAATATTAAAAGATAAATTAATCAAAATTAAATAAGGAGTAAAGAGATGACAGAAGAAACTAAACAAGAAGTTTTGCAATTTGATACAATGCAAATTATGGAAATGATACCTCACAGATATCCGTTTTTGCTTGTAGATAGAATTACAGAATGTGTTCCTGGCAAATACGCTAAAGGGTACAAAAATCTAACAATGAACGAGCAATTTTTCCAAGGTCACTTTCCAGGAAATCCTATTATGCCTGGTGTACTACAGTTGGAAGCAATGGCTCAATGTTCTGCACCTGTATTGATGACAATGCCAGAATTCGCTGGGAAATTAACCCTTTATGCAGGAGTTGATGGAGTAAGATTTAAAAATATTGTACGACCAGGAGATAGATTTGATATGGAAATTGAACTTACAAAAGTAAAAGGACCAATCTGTAAAGCACATGGTATCGGCAGAGTAGATGGAAAAGTTTGTGTAGAAGCTGATATGACTTTTGCCTTAAAATAAATTCTTAAATTAAATACATAAAAAGACCGAAAGATTCGGTCTTTTTTTAGCAAAAAAAAATCTTTAGGATTTTTATACATTCCACAGGAGAAAAAAATATGAAAATATACAGTATTACCCCAAATAAATTTAATAGAAATATTCAACTAAATAACAGTAACACAAAAAATGGAATAAACTCTACCAGAGAAGAAATTAAAAATAGCAACCTGCCTTCAACACAGCAATATTTGGCATTCACAGGCGGGTATAGTCTTGACTTAGCTAAAACAATTGAAAGACTTGATATATTGGCAAAGAAAAAATCAAACTTATACCCACCAAATGTTAGAGAATGGGCAGGGATGATTCTTCAAGAAGGTAATAAAGCTAAAGAAACTCTAATAGATATACATAAAAAATTCTATTCAAGTCTAAAAGATTGTTTTTCTATTGAAGAAGTAAAGAAAAAATTTCCGGAATTTAAAGATGTACTATCTGATAATGAAGTAGAATTTAGTAAAGGTTCCATTTTTGAAAGCTTCAAAAAAGGTGAACTTGAATATTTTGATAAAGACGAAGATTTTTCTCTACAATTACTAAAATTATATTGGGGAGAAGGATTTTCTTTAAATGACCTAAAAAAATATACAAACGGACAAGATTTGTATTACACAATCAAAAAATTTAAAATTCCAACAGTAGACCGAGATTATGGTCACATTCTTAAATTATCTGACCCTGCATATAACGAGCGATTGACAAAAGAAATGACTGAAAAACGTCTCGCAACACTTGACAGAAAAGCTCAAATAAATGGAGGAGAGCCATTATACATCAAACGTGGGCCTATGTCTGCGGAACAAAAAAAGAGAATTTCAGAAGGTCTTGTAAAATTTTATGAACAAAACCCTGAACGGATTTTAGATATTTCTGAAAGACAAAAAGAATTCTATCGAGAAAACCCTGAAAGAGCTGAAATTCTGTCACGAGTATCCCATAAAGCTTGGAATATTTTTGGTGCAGACAGAATTAAGACTGCAATGAGCAAATTTATGAAAGGAAAAGGATTTAAAGACTTTGAAGTAGAAGAACTTGAAGAACCTCTAAATCTTTCAAAACAAAAATCCTCAGCAATAAGTCAATTTTGGGCAGCAAATGATTGGGCAAGAAAATCATTTGCTAAAAACATGGAATTTGCTTGGAAAAAAGTTAAGGAAGAAAATGAACAATTCTACACGATTGACATAACTCCTGATGCATTTAAAGCAAAATTCTTTAAATGGGCTAAAGAAAAAGGAATTGATACAAATGAACTAAAATTTGAAATGACAATTTATCCACACAAACCTGAAGAAAGTGATTTAGAAAGAGTCCAGCTTAGCAAATATACCAGAAAATTTATAGATGACAACTGGGATGTCGATGAAAGCTCAAAAATGGCAAATACATATTTTCTTGCTCTATGTAATGCTGCAACAGAATTGAAGAAAAAAAATTCAAATAAAGTAGTATCTGACACTCAAAAAATATGTAAAATTATAGAGTTATATACAAAACACAGCTTATTTGACAATAATAAACAATGTAGAGTACTTGAAGCCCCACAAGCACAAGAAATTTATACTGAAATTATTAAAATATGTGCCTATGCACATAACCAAAAACTACTTGATTTATACAATAAACACCTAAATCAAGCATACGAAATAATAGATAAAAACTGGAAAAAAGGGCAACCAATACTTCTACCGCCAGAGATAAACAAATATTTATTAGACTAAAAGTCTTATTAAAATAATATTAAAATATAGTAAATCCCTCAAATTTGTACTATAATTGACCTATAGTATTGAAAGAGAGGGAATTTATGATAGATAAAACCGCAATAATTCACCCATCAGCACAAATAGCTGAAGATGCAATTATCGGACCTTACGTAGTCATCGGTGAAAATGTTAAAATAGGTCATAGAACAAGAGTTATTTCAAATGCTCATATTGAATTTGCAGAGATAGGTTATGATTGCACGATTTCACCATTTGCAACAATAGGTTCAGAGCCTCAAGACTTAGGCTATAAAGGAGAACCTACAAAAGTCGTAATCGGTGACGGAACAATTATAAAAGAAAACGTAACCGTACATAGAGGTGCAGCTTGCGGTGATTTTACAACAAGAATCGGTAAAAAATGTCTTCTTATGGTAGGTTCACATGTTGCTCACAACTGCGTGCTTGAAGACCAAGTAATCTTAGCTAATTTAGTAACACTTGGCGGTCACGTGCATGTAGGTTTTGGAGCATTCGTTGGCGGCATGAGCGTATTCCACCAAAACATAAGAATTGGAGATATGGCTATTATCAGTGGTTTTTCAGCTTCTCGCCAAGACATACTTCCATACTCAAAAGGTGAAGGCAGACCTCCTGTACCACGTGGACTTAACGTAATTGCGATGAAACGTCGTGGTGTATCTCAAGAAGTCAGAACCGCTACAAATGAAGCTTTCAAGCTGCTCATTTCTGAAGAATACAATACAACTCAAGCTATCGAAAAAATTAAAGCAGAAATTCCAATGAACGAATACATTGAAAAAATGATTGAGTTTATCCAAACTTCAAAACGCGGTGTACTTCTTAAATCACACAAAAGCGGTCATGAATCTTTAGAAAGTGAAGAATAATAAAAATATAAAAATAAAATTATACTCCCTTTTCCCGATTGTGCGAAAAGGGAGTTTTATATTAATATATAAAAAATATTTTATAAAAAATAAAAGAAAGGGAGAAATTTATGAAAACTATTTGGGATAAATACGCAGAAGTTCTGGTAGATTACTCTACAGATGTGCAAAAAGGTGATTTAGTTCAGATTAGAGCTACAAGCATATATGCAAAAGATCTTGTCAAAGCTGTGTACAAAAGAGTTATAGAAAAAGGTGCACACCCTATTGTACGTAGTTCTTTTGAAGATATGTCAGATACTTTTATCAAATATGCAAATGATGAACAATTAGATTATGTCGATCCGATAACAAAGCTTGAGTATGAAATTGTAGACAAATTCATCTCAATCGGAGCTCCAATGAATACTAAAAATATGGCTCGTGCTGATTTGCAAAAACTAAGCAGAAGAGGTAAAGCAACACAAGAATTGTCTAAAAAACTTATGGAACGTTCAGCAAACGGTAGTGCAAAATGGGTTATAGCTGATGTTCCAACTCATGCACTTGCTCAAGAAGCTAAAATGTCAATTGATGAATATTCAGAATTCTTGTTCAAATCCTGCTATCTTGATATTGACGATCCTGTAGGAAAGCTTCGTGAACTGGACGAAAAACAAACTAAATGGGCAAATTATCTTAATAACGTAAAAAAAATTCGTATTACAGGCGAGAAAACTGATATAACATTCAATGTTGCCGGACGTAAATGGATTAGCTGTTCAGGCTTGAACAACTACCCTGACGGTGAAGTATTTACCTCTCCTGTCGAAGATGGAATTAATGGAGAAATTTACTTTGACTTCCCTCAAAACTACCGCGGAAATTCTGCAACAGGAGTTCACCTGTGGATTGAAAACGGACAAATTATAAAATATGAAGCTGATACAGGAAAAGATTTCCTTGAAGCAATGTTAAATATGGACGAAGGTTCAAAAGGAATAGGAGAAATTGCAATCGGTACAAATGATGAAATTCAAGAAGTAACAGGTAATATTCTTTTTGACGAAAAAATCGGAGGCTCAATCCACATGGCTGTAGGTGCATCATACCCTGAAACAGGCGGGAAAAATGTCTCAGGACTCCACTGGGATATGATAAAAAATATGAAAAACGGCGGCAAAATATACGCTGATGATACTCTTATTTACGAAGACGGCAAATTTATTATCTAAAAAAAGAGGCTTAAAAAAGCCTCTTTTTTTTATTGAAAATGTTTCCTTTTTAAAATATAATTTATCTCCAAAGGAGCTTAGTTTATGCCAAAAATTTCACCAATCACACAAAAGCTAACACAATTAAAAACTAATAGAACAATATCACTATTGCAAGATGATTACAAAAGTTATAGACAAAATAAAATTGCATTTGCCAAAGAAGCAATAAATAACATTGAAGCTGCAAAACAGGCAAACGGAATGACCGTTAATAATATTCCACTTTTTTCAAAGACAGGCTTGAAAATATTAAAAATCTGGTTTCTTGAGCTATTCAGGATTAAAACTCCTGAAGAAAAAGCTCTAAAAAAAATGCTCAATAAACACAAATAAAAACATCAAATCATCCTACCTTAATGGAGTCAGCTAATATAATTTTTTTAATTATTTTTCTATCGGCAAATTTTCGTCAGGGATATATCTAAACAAATCATTTGGTGTACAATCCAAAGCATAGCAAAGCTTGTTGAGAATATCAAAACTAATTGATTTTGATTTATCATGATAAATATTATATAGAGTTTTTCTATTAATACCGGTTATCTTTGCAACCTCTCCTCTATCCATTCGCTTTATACCAAGTAATACTGAGAATCTATTTTCAATCATATTCTTATAATAAACATTAGTAATAAATAATACCTTATTGAGGTTTATATTATCTATATGGGTAATAGACTACTCATATTTTTTAATATATCTTTATTTTATGAATTAGATTGGAGGTATAAATGTTAACAGAAAAAGAAGAGAGAAAAATAAAAGACGCGGCACTTGAGCTGATTAGTTATGTTGACATAGCACAAAATTACATAGAAAATAATTTAAGTATTACAGAAATGGTTAATCTTGGACTAATCATTGATAAAATGGAAGAAAATACAAATACCTTCAAAGAAATTTATGGACTTTTATAAAAAAAAGACTGTATTGATTATCAACACAGTCTTTCTTTTTATAATCTATAGATTAATTTTATACATTAGCCAATTCTTTAGCTCTTTCTAATTGCAATGTACAAGTAGTTACATCACAAACACAAGATGGTCCAAAGTATTGAATAGCTCCTGGGAACAAATATCTGTCATTCATAGCCCAATCTTCTCTATTTGCTTCTAACACTTTGAATACAGGTCCATCTAATCTAACTAATGCTTTTTGGATAACAGGTTTGAATTCACCATGACGTTTTTCCATGTTCATCATCATTGTAAGAGGAACACCACCTGCAACCCATTCAGAAGCCGGAGCTGTGAGATTTCTTACTGATGATAAATAACCTGTCATACCAAAGTTAATCAACGCAAATGCATTGAAACCTAGTGAATAGCAGTAATCAGCATCAAAGTTTGATGGGAATGCACATCTTCCTTCATAACCGAAGAAGTGTGATTGTGCATTGAATTTACCAATGTATTCACCTTGAGATTTCAATTCGTCTAGTCTTGTAGAAATCATTTCGATTAATAATTTTTCTGTTTCAATTTTAGAAACTTGAACGTTACCGTGAGGATCTCT
>CASECH010000097.1 GCA_949286405.1 uncultured bacterium | reverse complement strand
TTATGCATTTAACATCAAAGTAGGTGCAGGGGGATTTATATTTATACTGTTTGCAATTTCTTCTCGCTGTTTGTTAATAAGATAGTCTACAGCAGAACCAATTCCTGTACCAATTGCAGCCATTACCATGGAATCAATTGTAGTAGGTATAGGTGTAGCATATGAACCAGAATTAAGTCCTACTGCAGCTCCTACTGTTCCGCCAATAATTTTTCCTGCATTAGTTTTTTGATACATTTGACCGTTTGGAGCAATAGCTGGTGTTGTAAATTGAATTGGATATAAAGCATTAATTGACATAATTTCCCCTTTTTATAATTTACTTAGTGTGATAATTTATGATAATACTTGAACAAATTTTTTTTTGCTATTTTAACTGTTAAAAATTAACAATTTAGTTATATTTGTAAAGTTGTTTTGTAAAATTGCTTTGTTTATGGTATCATTAATTCCATATCAGATATATTATAACTAAAAAGGGGAAAAATATGATTTCAGTAAACGATTTAAAAACAGGCTTGACGCTTGAATTAGACAATGGCTTATGGTCAGTTGTTGAGTTTTTACACGTTAAACCGGGTAAAGGTGCTGCGTTTGTAAGATCAAAATTGAAAAACGTAGAAACAGGTCAAGTTGTTGAAAAAACATTCCGTGCAGGTGAAAAAGTTGCAAAAGCTATGTTAGATAGACGTGAAATGCAATATCTATATAAAGAAGGTGCAGATTATGTAATGATGGATAATGAAACATATGAGCAACTTCAATTGACTGAAGATCAAATTGGTGATGGCCTTAAATACTTAAAAGAAAATATGATTGTTCAGGTATTGATGCATGGAACAAGAATTATAGGTGTTGATATTCCAGCTCACGTTGTATTGGAAGTAGTTGATACTCCTCCATCAGAAAAGGGTAATACAGCTCAAGGCGGAACAAAACCTGCTACTTTAGAAACTGGTGCAGTAGTCAACGTTCCATTCTTTATCTCAAATGGTGATTTAATCAGAGTAGATACAAGAACTAATGAATACTTAGATAGAGCGTAGGAAGGATTTTAATATGAAATTTGATGTTGAATACATAGAAAAATTAGCGAAGGTTTTGGCTGATACCTCTTTAACTGAAATATCATTAGAAGATGGAGAACAAGCTATTACATTGAGAAAAGATTTGCCGGTAGTAGCATCAGCACCTGTTGTTGCTGCAGCTCCTGTATCAGCTCCTCAAGTTCAAACTCCTGCTCAACAACCACAAGCTCCACAGGCAGAAGCTAAAAAAGGTAAAGCGGTTACATCTCCAATGGTTGGAACATTCTATTCAGCTCCAGCACCTGATGCTGATGCGTTTGTAAAAGTTGGTCAAACAGTTAAAAAAGGTGATGTTGTCTGTATCGTTGAAGCAATGAAATTAATGAACGAAATAGAAACTGAATTCGGTGGAAAAGTTTTGGAAATTTGTGTCCAAGATGGGCAACCAGTTGAATTTGGTCAAGTTCTAATGTATATCGAAGAATAGTTTTTAATTATCAGGCGGGTTACTCCGCCTGATTTTCTGATAGAAAGGGCGGCAATAATTAAGGCCGTAGATTAGGGAAGATGTTTAAAAAAGTTTTAATTGCAAACCGCGGAGAAATTGCGGTAAGGATAATAAGAGCATGTAGAGAAATTGGAATTCCAACTGTTGCTATTTATTCTCAAGCAGATGCTAATTCTTTGCATGTGAGATTAGCTACTGAAGCATACTGTATCGGACCTGCTCAAAGTTCAAAAAGTTATTTGAGTATTCCTGCTATTATTTCAGCTGCTTTAGTTTCAGGTGCTGATGCAATTCACCCAGGATATGGGTTTATGTCAGAAAGAGCTGATTTTGCGGAAATTTGTGAACAGCACGGTATAAAATTTATCGGACCGACAGCTGAAGCTATGAGAAAAATGGGTGACAAAGCGACTGCAAGAAAGACAATGATTGAAAATAATGTACCTGTTACTCCCGGTACAGGAATCGTTAAGACTGCAGAAGAAGTAAAAGCTTTTGCCAATAAAGTTAAATATCCTGTAATCCTTAAAGCTACTGCCGGTGGCGGCGGTAAAGGAATGCGAATTTGCCGTAATGATGAGGATGTAGAAACAAATATGCAGCTTTGTCAGTCAGAAGCTCAAAATTTCTTTGGAAATCCTGATGTTTATTGTGAAAAATATTTGGAAAATCCAAGACATATTGAGGTTCAAATTTTAGGTGATCAATATGGAAATGTTGTTCACTTAGGAGAAAGAGATTGCTCAATTCAAAGACGTCACCAAAAATTAATAGAAGAAGCTCCATCTCCTGCTATTGATGAAAAAACTCGTAAAGAAATGGGTGCAGCAGCGGTAAGGGCTGCTAAAGCTATCAATTATGAAGGTGCAGGTACTTGTGAATTCCTTTTAGATCATGATGGCAGTTGGTATTTCATGGAAATGAATACCAGAATCCAAGTAGAGCACTGTGTTACTGAGATGATTTCAAATGTTGATTTGGTCAGAGAACAAATTATGGTTGCTGCTGGCGAAAAACTTGATTTTACTCAGGATGATATTGTGCTAAGAGGTCATGCTATTGAGTGTCGTATAAATGCAGAAAATCCTGAAAAAGATTTTATGCCAAATCCTGGACAAATTACAGGATATGTCACTCCTGGCGGTTTTGGTGTAAGAGTAGATTCACATGTTTATCAGGATTATTCTATTCCGCCATATTATGATTCAATGATTGGTAAACTGATTTGTTGGGGTAGAACAAG
>CASECH010000096.1 GCA_949286405.1 uncultured bacterium | reverse complement strand
CTATCAAGTTCTATTCTTTTACCAAACTCAACAACAACCTCCGGTCTGTTATCTCTAAAGAAACAGTAATCAAAAGCCACAGGAATCAAATTAATCTTTCCATATCTTTTCACAGCATTTTGAGCAATATATGCCAAACCTGTCTGAAACTCTATTGGTCTATAATGAGGTGGTCTTATAATACCTTGAGGGAAAATACACAACATATTCCTCAAATCACCCATTACATCAACAGAATACTGCAGTGCTTTCATTGCAGATTGCGGAGATTTTTTATTAACTGAATAAGCTCCCCCGCGTCTTAACAATGGAAATCTATTAAGTTCCTCAACCATCAGACGAATTTCTTTATGAAAAATTCTATGGGTAATATTATAAAAAACAATACCGTCCCACCAATTACTATGAGGAGCAAACAAAATTGTAGGGATACTTGTATCACCGTCAAAATAGTTTTCAGCTCCTTTATATCTAAAGGCATAAAAACGGTTCTGCAACATATTAAAGAAGAACATACTAGCAACCCATAGCCAAAACCTATTAGTTTTCGCCGGTTTAAACTTCTCCTCTTTATTCCTCAACTTTGTTGGGGGGATGTCAGAATATAATTGTTCTTCTACTGCCATAAAACAATTTTACTCCACAAAATTAAAATACGCAAATAAACAATAGTAGAAAATTTAAAAAACTTAACTCTTTAATAAAAAAAATAATATATACATAACTAATATTCAAAAAAATAAAATAAAAACATAAATCCACTTTATAATTATTAATATTAAAAATTTAATTAGCAAAAAATTTATTTCACAAACCTTCCCATTAATATGAAAATAGAGCAAATCCAAAATAATTTTATCGACTTTAACGGAAGATTACCAAACATAAAAATTAATGACACAAGACAGATCCCACACCTAAAATGTGCAATTTGTGGAAAGGAAATGCTTACTTTTAATGAATTCCAAGCTACACTAAATAAAACTTTACTTGGAGCAAATAAATTTCTCAAAAGTAAAGAATTAGAAAGCTATCAATCTCAAAATGTTTTTGCGATGTTAGTGGACCTTGCCAAACATCACCCTAAAACACCAATTTCAATACTAATTCAAGATCCAAAATTTCAAAAAAACATTAAAAAATTATCTATACAAGAGCAAAAAACTCTTAATGACATTATTGAATTAAGCAAAACCAAAACAAAAAATTCAAAACAAGTTATAAAACAACTTCTTAAGCTCCAGCCTCTATTTGATAAAAATATGCAGGAAGTTATCAGCATTTTGGAAGTATATTCACTTAGATACCCTGACCAAACCTTCTCGGAAATATTACATAAACCGGAAATTATAAAATACCATAAAGAAAACGTAAAAATAGAAAGTTTAAAATACAAAACACTTCAAAATAAAGCCCAACGCAACTTTTTATCAATCGCAAAACATCTCCATCTGGAGGAATTACATAATTTTAATACTCTATATACAAATATTCTGAAAATTATAACCATCCCCCACTCCACAAATCAAGTAAGATTTGAAATGCTTCTAAACACTTTTGAAAAATACAAAAGAGTTGCAACAAACCTTGACCCTAAAATCCTCAAAAAAATCTCAACTGCCATTCAAAAATTCCCAATAGAAAATTTCAGTACATCTCAAAAAATATTATCAATGGTATCTAAAAACGATGCAAATATCATTGAAAATCTTTTATCTTATTTACAAGTATCTTTCGAACATGTCATCCCAAAATCTAGGCAAGGAAGTAAGGATAAAGGAAACGGAATTTGTCTTCACATGATCTGTAACAAAAACAGAGGGGTTCTGCCATATACACTGATTAATAGAATTTATCCTGATTTTCAAAGCAATTTACAAAAACAAATTAATACAGTAATAAGCTACATAAAAGGTGGTAGACTTCTAACATATGAAGAATATCCTCAACAAATAAAAAAGACAATGCTTTATGCTACCCACCAAAATATAAGAATTAACATAAAAAAATATCTAAAATATCAAGCACAAAAAGCAAAACAAAAACTTGAAAAAGAACAACAAAATTTAACTTTGAGATCAGAAAAACTTGAAAAAACGAAACAAGAGATTAACCAAGCTGAAGTTCTACTAAATCAACTAAAAGAAAAAATTCAACTTTTAAGACAAAAAGAGCATAACGATATTATAAAATACAAACAAGCTAAAACGAACTGCTTTAATATGAAAAACGAATATCAAAAAACACTAAAAGCTATAAAAAAAGACAAATAAAAATTAACAATTGCACACAAATATTTGACATAAAGATATGATTATTTTACGCTTTTCATGCTAAAGAGGAAATTGATGTGTAATTCATCAGCTGTGCCGCAACCGTTAAAGCCGGAACACTCAGAAAACTTAAATACCGCGAGCATCGGTATATAAGAAATAAGTTTCTAAGTATTCCTCTGAGCAAAAACAGAGGATTTTTTCATGTCACTTACAGCCGTAAAATCTAATAACGCAAGAATTGGAACTTGTCCTCACGGTCTACCGCTAGGAGCATGTCCAATTTGTAATGGCATGGGCGGTGGAGGAGGGCTGAAAAAAGCTGATTTCTCAGCCAAGCCAGGTGAAATGAGTTGGAATGAATGTGCCGCAATCGGAGCATTTTTAAAAGCACAACAACAAGCAAAACTTGCAAGGCAACAGGATGCACTAAATTTTGCCCAAAATATTCAAGCTTTCCAAAATTCTCTGATGAACGCCAGTCAAAGACTTGCAAATATCGGGCAATTAATATCTCAGAACATGCCTGCAATTATTGCAAAACCGGTAAATTTTGTATTAAACACAGTACTTGGGGGCATAATTCGAACAATAGCGAATCTTCCTACTGCAATGTCTAATACAATTCAGGCAATACAACAAAAATTAGCTGATATCTCAGATAAGCTAACCGCCATGTTTGGAGAATTAAAAGCATCAATAAACAAAAAAATATCTGAAATATTTACTAACACAAAGAAAAAACTAAAATCTATCTTCTCAATATTCAAACCTCTAAACACAGATGACGAAGATAAACAAATTGATGAAACTAAAAAAGCTTTTGAATTAAAAACCTTCATACATGAATTGTATAATAAGTTAACCAAAAGCGAAAACAATAAGGATTTAGAAAAAGATGAATAACATATCCCAATTCAGGGACGCTGAAACATTAAGACAACAAAGAAACATGACTACTTCACAAAAGAAAAATAATTCTAACGTAAAAGAAGGAGTAGTGGTGAATTCATTCATTAAAGAATGCACTGACTGCAAAGTAGATTTAAACGACACTTGCGATTCTTTAATAATTTCAGATAGTATCAGACTACCCAAACAATTAAAAGAAGACAAAATAACAACAGAAAAAAGTCTTTTACCCCTCAGTGCAACGGCACTAGCCGTTACAGGCATAATCACTGCTGCAACAGCATTCATAAGTAGAAACGCAAAAATTTCTACAAAACTTGCCGAAGAAAAATGGGTACCAACACTTACAAGAAATATCTCAATAAATGATGAAATAGCTCAAGCGATATTCCAAATGGTAACAAACCCTAACCAAAAAACAATTAAAGCAGGAGCTGGAGTAATCACACTAACAGCAATGGCGTTCATGGGAAAAACATTTTTTGACGGATTTAAAGAAGTCTGGGTAAAGAAAAAAGAAGCAGATATTCAAAAAAATCTTCAAGAAAAACTTATCAGTATAGAAACCCAATCCTTTGCAGGAAAAATTCAAATCACAAGGAATTTACTTTCAGAAAAAGCTAAAGAATTTTCAAACTACCTCTCTCAAGAAAAAATTCTACCAAACTTTGGAAGAGAATTTAATTTTAGAGGAAAACAAGAAAAAAAAGGAAATAATAATTCAAATAATGGTCTATCATATTTTCTTTTAGGAGCTACTACCGTAGCTTCGATATTGGGCTTGACATATATTTCGCTAAGAAACCTTAATAAAACAAAAACTTTCTTAAAGGAATATATAGGCAATAATAAAAACACAATAAAAAAAATTGTAGAAACAACAAATGATTCAACAAAAAATATAGATAAAAACAATCTGGGCTACCTATTCCAATCAATAGATGCTGATGAAAAATACATCAGAGAAGCTCTAAAAAATATAAACTGGGAACAAACAGAAAAAGAAGACTTCATCAAAAATATAGTAAAAAAAATAAAAACATCCACAGTAAAAGTTAATCCGCATATCGGAGGTGACGGCACTCCAAAACCATCTTTTTCGTCATTTGTAGATGATTACAGAGCATATTTATATAACTGGATTTTAGATACAGACAATACACAATTCAAACAGCTATTCTGGGGTATGACAGGAGCAGCTGCTGTTTCATATGGAGGCAAATTAACCGGAGATGCAATAAAAGAAGTTCAAGTAAAAAAATTCAACGCACAAACAGAAATAGAACTTCAACAAAGACTTGTATCTACAGAATTAAGGAATTTTAAATCTAAAAAAGACGCTGCAATAGAACCACTTATACAAGAATTCCACAAACAAGCTAAAAACGGTAAGCCAAAAGAAGAACTAAAGGTTATGGCTGATAATATTCTACTTGAAATAAAAAATGGCCCACCTTTTGTATACTCATAAAAAAAGGATAAATTCAAATATGACAATTCAACCTTTAAATATAAATT
>CASECH010000095.1 GCA_949286405.1 uncultured bacterium | reverse complement strand
TACTATTGGAATAGGTACAGGTTACTATGCTGCACAAAATGCGACAAGTAACAGTCTTATGAGAAACGGAAACATAAATTATTATTCAGCAGAAGCATCTATTCAACAACTAATTTTTGACTTTGGTAAAACGAATGCCGATATTAAAATGAATAAGTTTAATATGATTACAGCTCTTTATAATTTCGATTATACTGTGCTTGAAACAATTTTTGGAGTAAAGACAAATTATTATGGAGTACTTGCAGCAAAGGCAAGTGTTGACATAAACAGAGCAAATGTGCAGATTAATGAACGCAACTACCAAAGAACAAAAGCATATTTTGATGAAGGAATAAAATCTAAAATAGACTTAGTCAATGCTGAAGTTAATTTAAGCGATTCAAAAGTATCACTTGTAGAAGCAGAAAAAAGTTATCAAAATGCACTTGTAAAACTCAACAACTCAATGTATATAGCATTTGCACCAGAGTATGAAATAGAAAATACTGAAACATTTAATTTTACAAGCAATTACGCCCCAGTAAACCTTGATAAAATATCAGAATCAAAAGATATAAGTGCACCTCCTAAAGACGTTAATAATGCTTTTTTAACATCTCAAGTACAAAAAATTGATGTACTTCAAGATTACAAATTTGAACCATTTCCATACACATTTGAAGAAGCAGTTAAAATAGCATACAAAAACAGACCTGATTTAAAAGCTTTCGATTCTACTCTTAGTGCAATGAAAGAAGCTTTAAAATATACAAAAAGAGCTTATCTACCTGAGCTAAGTGCAAGAGGTGGCTACGGATACAGAGATACAAATAATACAAACTCTTTTAACGTATCATTGAACCTTTCAACAAGTCTAAATATATTAAGCACAAAAAAAGAAATAGATAACGCCAAAATACAAGTAGATATAGCACAAAACGAAATAGATTTAACAAAACAAGATATATATTTTGCAGTCCAAGATGCATATATCAACATGAAACAACTGGAAAAACAAATTCCACTAATTGCTGTAAAGGTAAAACAAACTTTGGAAAACTTTGAGCTTGCAGATGGCAGATATGCTGTAGGGATAGGAGATTACATTCAACTACAAGATGCAAAAGTAAACTACAACAACGCCCAACATGAATATGTGCAAACAGTATATAATTACAACGTTGCAAGAGCAAACCTTGAAAAAGCAATGGCATTACCTCAAGCAGTAACTATAACAATAGAGGATTAAAAATGAAAATACAAAAAAAATACTTATTACCAATTATCGGAATTATAATATTATTAATTATAATGCTTTCAATAAAAGCATTTAATAAAAGAGTCAGATATGAGACACAAGACTTAGAAAAATGTACAATAACCCAATTTGTAGAAGCATCAGGAACAATTAATCCTGTAAACACAGTAAGTGTAGGATCAACTGTATCAGGACTAATTAAGGAAATCTATGTAGATTTCAACTCTCAAGTAAAAAAAGGACAAGTACTAGCACAAATTGACCCTGCAACGTTTGAAGCAACAGTACAACAAAACCAAGCTCAAATAAATAACGCCCAAGCAAATGTTGCAAAACTTCAAGCTGTAGCTGACTATGATAGAAAAATGTATTTGAGATACAAAAACTTATATGCTAAAAATTTTGTAGCTAAAAGTGAATTAGATCAAATGTATAGCACATACATGTCTGATCTTGCCCAAATCAAATCAGCTCAAGCACAAGTAAGGCAATACCAAGCATCTTTAAAGACAGCTCAAACAAACTTAGGCTATACAAAAATCATAGCACCTGTAGACGGTACAATTATTTCAAGAGAAATCGACTTAGGTCAACCAGTAGCAGCAAGTTTCCAAGCTCCTGAATTGTTTACGATAGCTCAAGATCTTACAAAAATGCAAATAGAAGTGAATGTATCAGAAGCAGATATCGGAAAAGTAAAAGAAGGACAAGATGTTATCTACACCCTAGATGGTTACCCCGACAGTGAATTCACTGGAAAAGTTACTCAAGTAAGAATTTCTCCTACAACCGTATCAAATGTAGTTACATACTCAGTAATTGTTGATGTAAAAAATGAAGACTTAAAACTTATCCCTGGAATGACAGCTAATGTATCAATAATTACTGATAAAAGTGAAAATGTTTTATGTGCACCAAATATTGCACTTAAGTTTACAC
>CASECH010000094.1 GCA_949286405.1 uncultured bacterium | reverse complement strand
TCACTACACATGAATATTAAGTCATGAAACTTTTAAAATTTGCACTTTTTATATCTGAATGTAACTTTTAATTTACAATTATTTTCCAGTAGAACCAAATCCGCCTTCTCCTCTAGCGGTATCAGTCAACTCTATCGCAACTTGAATTTTAGCTTGTTCAACTCTTGCAATTACCATCTGAGCAATTCTCTCATCAGGTTGAATTGTATAAGTTTCATTAGAAAGATTTACCACAGGCACACACACTTCACCTCTATAATCCTCATCAATTGTGCCAACACAATTTATCAAAGTAATGCCATGTCTTATTGACAAACCTGAACGAGGTCTTACCTGAGCTTCATAACCATGTTCCAACTCAATTTTCAACCCTGTAGGTACAAGAGTCCTTTCTAACGGTTTTAAAGTTATAGGTTCTGAAATTGCGGCACACAAATCCATTCCTGCAGCACCCTCTGTTTTATATTCAGGCAAAAATTTATTATGTGGTAGTCTTTCTATTTTCAATACTGTCATATAAACCTCCAACAAAGTTAATAAATATATAAAGAGGGCCATATTTAATTTACAACCCTCTTTTAAATATTTTATTATTTTAAATAATCAGCTTCTACTCTAGCCAAAATTTCATCAAGTTTTGAAGCATCTTTCACACCACCTTGAGCGAAATTAGGTCTGCCGCCACCATTAGCACCGGTTGCACGTGCAATTTCTCCAACAATCTTACCTGCATTTATACCTTTTTTAACAAAACTGTCAGAAACTTTTACTGCAACAGTTTTTTCTGAAGCAAGTATTATAATGCTTTCACCTAATTTTTGCCCCATGAATTCTATACCAGTCTTAATTGCATTTCCATCAAAGTTTTCAACTTTTGAAACAAAAAGTTTTCCACCTTCAATATCTTGAGCTTTTGACAAGAATGTAGCAAACTTAGAACGAGCATTTTCTTCTTTTGCTTGAGCTAACTCTTTTTGGAGTTCTCTATTTTCTTCTTGAAGCTTTTCAACACGTTCAATAACTTCAGGGGCATGCACTTTAAACATCAAAGAAAGTTTATCCATTTCTTTTACTTTTTCATTCATATAATCAAATGCAGCCTTTGAAACAACAGCTTCAATACGTCTTGTACCTGCAGCAATTGCTCCCTCTGAAATTATTTTAAACATTCTCAAATCACGAGTATTACGAGCATGAGTACCGGCACAGAACTCTTTTGATATACAATGATTATCTGCACCCATTGATACAACTCTTACAACATCTTCATATTTTTCACCGAATAATGCCACAGCTCCTGTAAGTTTAGCTTGTTCAATATCCATCTCTTGGGTATTTACATCCAAACCTTCAGAAATCCAGTTGTTTACAATATCTTCAGCTTTGAAAATTTCATCCTGAGTCATTGCTCTTGAGAAAGTAAAATCAAAACGCATTCTGTTTTCTTCAACCTGAGAACCTGCTTGCTTTACTTCATCACCAAGAACTTTTGTTAAAGCAGCTTGAAGTAAGTGAGCAGATGAGTGATGAAGTCTAATTTCTTCTCTTTTTGGGAGATCGATTGCAGCATGAACTTTTTCTCCAATTGTAATTTCACCATTCAATACTGTTGAGCGATGAACAAAAAGCTTATTAACCTTGAAAGTAGTTAATACTTCTGCTTTTAAATTTTCACTTTCAATGTATCCGCTGTCACCAACTTGTCCACCACATTCAGCATAGAACGGAGTCTTATCAAGTACGATATCAACATATCCGTCACCTTCAATAGTTGCTAAAATTTTCGCATCACATTCATTTTCACTGTAGCCGACAAACTCTGTTGATCCAACTTGATCTTCAAGTTTTGCATATTTCATATCACCTGTTACACTGATTTTTGCAGTAGCAGCCTTTGCACGATCCTTTTGTTCCTGCATAGCAGATTTATAGCCAGATTCATCTACTTTCAAACCGTTTTCTTCTGCAATTTCTTTTGTTAATTCAAATGGAAAACCATATGTATCATACAATTTGAAAGCACTTTCACCATCAATATCTTTTTTCGCTTCAATAAATTCATCTAACATTTTGTATCCACGATCAAGAGTTTTTGCGAAACGTTCTTCTTCTTTTTTGATTGTATCAACTATTTTCGCTTTATTTTTAACTAAATCAGGGTATGCTTCACCGTAATTTTCTACAACTACATCAACTAGTTTGTATAAGAAAGGTAAATCCATTCCCAAAATCTTTCCATGACGCAATGCACGTCTCAAAATCATTCTTAATACATAGCTTCTGCCTTCATTTCCAGGAATTACTCCATCAGAAATTAAGAAAGAAACACAACGAGCATGGTCTGTGATAATTCTTAAAGAAATATCTGTTTTTTCAGATTTCTTATAAGGCACACCGCTCATTTCTGAAACTTTATCCATAATAGGTCTTAAAAGGTCTGTTTCAAAAGTAGAAGCAACACCCTGACATACCATAGTAATACGTTCTAGGCCCATGCCTGTATCAACATTTTTGCTTTCCAAAGGAGATTGATTTCCTTCTTCATCTTGATACAATTCTGTGAACACAAGGTTCCAAATTTCAACCCATCTATCGCATTCACAAGTATCGATTCCGCAACCTCTAGGATCATCGCATTTGTATTGTTCACCTAAATCATAGTGAATTTCAGAACAAGGGCCACAAGATCCTGATGCTCCCGGAGGTCCCCAGAAATTATCCTTTTTACCTTTACGCTTAATACGTTCAGCAGGAACACCTACATTCCTCCAGATTTCATAAGCTTCATCATCGGTTTCAAAAATTGTAATCCATAATCTATCTTTATCAAGTTTCAAAACTTCTGTCACAAATTCCCAAGCCCAAGGAATAATTTCCTTTTTGTAATAATCTCCAAAAGAAAAGTTTCCTAACATTTCAAAGAATGTATGATGGCGAGGTGTACGCCCAACATTTTCAATATCACTATCTTTTCCGCCGGCTCTTGCACATTTTTGACAAGAAGTAGCTCTAGCTGGATCATAAGGTGATTTAACAATTCCTAAAAATATTGGTAAAAACTGTAACATTCCAGCAGTTGTTAACAAAACTGTAGGGTTATCAGGCACAAGGCTTGAGCTTTCTACTACAGTATGTTGATGTTTATTTTTAAAATAATCTAAATATAACTTTCTAATTTCATTTCCGGTTAGCATAAATATATTCCTTTTAATTTTCCTATTTCTATAAAAATTATACGATAAAAAAAAAAATCAACAAAATATATGGCTAGGTGGGTAATTGTAAATAAAAATCATAACTTTTAAAATTATATAATGGAATTAGGAGAGTCAAAAAACTATGAATAGTTGCCCAGTTAAAGTATCAGTAATTGTTCCTGTATACAATTCAGAACAATTTCTTCAAAAATGCTTAGAAAGTTTGGTCAATCAAACATTAAAGGAAATAGAAGTTATTTGCATTAATGACGGTTCTACAGATAATTCTTTAAATATTTTAGAAAACTATGCATCTAAAGATAACAGAATAAAAATTATTACAACATCAAACAAAGGACAATCAGCTGCAAGAAATATCGGAATAAAAAAGGCAACAGGAGAATATGTAGGTTTTGTAGACGCTGATGACTGGATAGATTTAAATTTTTTTGAAACTCTATATAATTCAACCAATCATATAGTCGAAGTCGCTTGTGGTAATATTTTAGGACATTATCCTGATAAAACACATGAAATTATTAAATATAAAAAACAAATAGTTTACGTAGAGAAAAATGAAAAAATTGAAATAGCAGGTATTCCACAACACAACTATATATGGAATAAAATATACAAAACAGAAACATTAAAAAACTTAAACATTAATTTTGAAGAAGGACGCTATTACGAAGATGTCATCTGGTCAATCCAAGCTCTTGATAAATTGAGTAACCTTGTGACAGTACCTAATACCTTTTACCATTACAACAAAAAAAATTCTAATTCCACCACTACTGCCCTCCAAACAAACAAACATATTACTGACGGTATATATGCAAGGACAAAAATATATAAATACGCAGAGGAGCAAGGTATTAAACTAAATATTCACTCAAAAATCTACATCAATATATTTGGAATTCGTCTACTAAAAATACTGAATAATATTATAAAAACAGAATTCAAGCTATTTGGTTTTTTGCCATTCATAACAATTTATAAAAAATAGTTGCAATCAAAAATTTTCATGATAACATAAGAGCTATGAGGGATTATACAGGTACCCCAAGAAACCAAACGCTTGTCTAAACCCTCTGGATCCAAGCCCGAGTAGCTCAGCTGGATAGAGCAACCGCCTTCTAAGCGGTAGGTCATGC
>CASECH010000093.1 GCA_949286405.1 uncultured bacterium | reverse complement strand
GGATTTTGTTCTGCGATTTCTTCAATTATTTCAATAGCTCTTTTTAGTTTGTCGTTACTTGTATCATATGTGACTCCAAAAGTTTCAAAAATTCTTCTTTTATGTGCAACTGAAACATTTTTTATTATAGTTCCTGCGACTACATCATTAGGCAATATTATTAAAGAATTGTCAAGTGCACGAATTTTTGTGGATCTCATATTTATTTCTTCAACAGTTCCTTCGTAATTGTTAATCTCGACATAATCACCCAGTTGATAAGAATGGTCTGATAATATCCCAAGAGTTCCAAAGACATTTGCAATAGTTTTTTGTGCAGCAAAACCAACAGCCAGACCGGTGATTCCAAAACCTGCAATTAGTGAAGACATTGAATATCCATGACTTTGCAAGAAAGACGCGAGTAAAAAGAATACTATAATTCCTTTAAAAATATTACTTAAAATTGGTACAAATCTTGTAAGTGGAGAGTTTTTACTGGCAATTAACTTATCTTTTAATTTAGAGTCAAATATATCAACGAGTTTAAAGCAAATATACCCTATTATGGTTATAACAACAATTTCAAATAAAAATTTTACTTTCATTGCAACAAGAAACTTTTCAAGTTTATCTGAAAAAGCGTAAATCTCGTTTATCATATGACTCCTTAAGTTGATTTAACAAAATATAAAAGTACCAAAAATGAGTATCAAAAAAGCGGAAGACGAGACTCGAACTCGCAACAACCTGCTTGGAAGGCAGGGACTCTACCATTGAGTTACTTCCGCGTATCAATACAATAATACAAACAAATATTTTTTGCAATAGGTGTAGAGTAATTTTTTTGAATTTATAGAAAACTAATCCTTAAGGATTAGTTTTCTAATGCTATTTATGTAGTAAAAAAGCTATTCTTTGGAGTGGTGAAAAAAATAAAAAAAAACGTTATCATATACATGTAAGCTTGTTATATCCAGGCACTTTTTCGGGGTTGCGATAAGAGTTTTTCTTTAAGCGGTTTGGTTAAAATATAACAAGCTTGCTCCTTTCTAAGACAATTTGCTATGTACAATATACAACAAACTCTATGTTTGATATGCACGACTTGTTTAGCCTCCCGCGGAACAGGTCTTTTTATTGGTAAGATTATTTATTGAAAACTTTCTTAATTTATGCTAATTTTTAGCAGTAGACAAAATTAAGGAGTTATCAAATGACAACTGAAGTAAGAGCTAGCCATATTTTGGTAAAAACAGAAGAAGAAGCTAAAAAATTGTATGATGAAATTAAGGGTGGAAAATCTTTTGCAGAAGCAGCAGAAGAAGTTTCGTTATGTCCATCTGGACAAAATGGCGGAGATTTAGGATTTTTCTCTAAAGGAATGATGGTAAAGCCATTTGAAGATGCATGTTTTTCAATGGAAGTAGGAGAAATTTCTCAACCTGTACAAACTCAATTTGGATGGCATTTAATACAATTAACAGGTAAAAATTAATAATGACAAATACTGTTGAATATATACGAGAATTTTTGAAAAAGAATAATATTGATTTTATGTTAATAAATTCTACTAATAAATTTTTGGTGGAATATAATACTTTGGAGGAAAATTCTCGTTATATTTTGACAGGTTTTTCAGGGTCAACCGGTGATGCATTAGTAAGTAAGGATAAACTTTATTTATTCGTTGATGGAAGATATCACATACAAGCTGATTTGGAAGTTGACCATAGTGTAGTTACTGTCATAAAACTAGGCACAGGACAGACTTTTTTAGAAGAAATTGCTGCAAGAATTGATGAAAATTCAACATTTGCAATTGTGGCTGAAAAGAATTCTCAAAGTAGAATTGAAGCATTTGAAAAAGCACTAGAGAAGAAAAATGTAAATCTAATTTTATTAGATAAAGATCCTCTTGATAGAGAATCTGAAATTAGAAGTAACTCTTTTGTAGATATCCCTTTGAAATATACAGGCATGTCAGTGGATGAAAAGGTTAAAGCTGTTTGTGCAAATTTGAGCGAAAATGAAGCAATTTTAGTGACTAATTTAGAAGAAGTATCATACCTTTTTAACAAAAGAGATTTTTCAAGACCATATTCTACAAATATCAAGGCTAAGGCTATTGTGCAAAAAGATCAAGCAATGCTTTTTGATGAAGAGAATTTATCTGGGTATGAAGAGTTTATAAAAAACTTTGATGGAAAAATTTATATAGATAAGTCATCAATAAATGGCTATGATTATCGTTTGATAGGTGAGCGAGCAGAAGTTTTAGAAAACAGTCCTGTTAAATTGATGAAAGCTGTCAAGACAGATGCAGAGATTGAACATTTAAAAGATGCTTTTTCAAAGACAGACAAGACTATTTCAGAAATTAGAGATTTTATAATTTCAAATGATAATATTTCAGAATTTGATATTGCTCAAAAACTTGAAGAATTGTATAAAAAGCATGGAGCAAAGAGTCTAAGTTTCAAATCAATTGTTGCCAAAGATAAAAATTCAGCCTTAGCTCACTATTCAAAATGTTCTAAGGATGAAATAATTGAAGATGGCAGTCTTATATTAATAGATAGTGGTGCTTATTATGAAGGAGGTTTGGCAACAGATATTACAAGGGTTTTTGTAAAAGGAGAGCCTTCTAAGTTTCAAAAAAAAGTTTATACAGTTGTGTTAAAAATGTTTTTGCATGCGTTTAATTATCCTTGTAAAAAAACAACAACCGGTTATGAGATAGATGATTTGGCAAGGAAAGTATGTTCTGAAAATCTTATTGAAGGATTTGAGTTTAATCATGGACTCGGGCATGGAATTGGTGTGAGTGTGCATGAATATCCTCCAAATTTAAGTAAAGGGGATTTAGCAAAAGTTGAAATAAAAGATAATATGGTATTTTCGATTGAGCCTGGACTTTATAATAAAGATTTCTTTGGGGTAAGACTTGAAAATTCTTGTTATATGAAAGAAGGTAAAATTAATTCGTTTGTTAAAATGAATTATGAGAAAAAATTGATAGATTTTTCTTTATTAACAGATGAGGAAAAACTCTGGTTAGGTGACTTTGAGGTTAAATAATGCAGGAAATAACAAGTTTAAATAACAATTTAGTTAAAGAGACAGTCAAATTACAGCAAAAAAAATATAGAGATTTAGAACATAAATTTATTCTTGAAGGATATAAGTGTGTAAAAGAGGCTTTTGATGCAGGAATTGATATTGAGTACGCTTTTGTTTTAGAAGAAAAAGTTGGAGAGTATGAATTCCTTTCAGAAAAATTAATAAAAACAAATGCAGTTGTGCTAAAAAAAATTTCTACTACCGATTCAGCTCCGGATGTTGTAGCTGTAGCAACTCAAAAAATATATGATGAAACAGATTTAAAAAATGCTAAAAAGGTTGTTTTGTTAGAAAATATAAAAGATTTAGGGAATCTAGGAACTATTTTGAGAACATCTGTTGCATTTGGTGCTGACGCGGTTGTCTTGTATGGAGATTGTGCGGACTTATATAATCCTAAATGTGTAAGATCTGCTGTAGGTAATTTGTGGAAAATTCCTGTTGTTTATATAAAGAATTTTGAAAAATTAAATATGCTGTTT
>CASECH010000092.1 GCA_949286405.1 uncultured bacterium | reverse complement strand
TGCCGCGTCTCGGAATCGAACCAAGGACACAGGGATTTTCAGTCCCTTGCTCTACCAACTGAGCTAACGCGGCATATCTCTATAACTATTTAAATTTCAAACTTGTTAAATGACAATTAAGATATTTATTAGGATAAATGGTTTAATATTTAACTGTCACAAGTTATATTGTATTTGCTAAAGATTTTAAGTCAAGAACTTTTTTCTTATGACTGAGGACCTAAGTAAAGTGTAACATTACGTCCTTCTAATTGAGGTTTCTTCTCTACAGCCACAGGCATATGCTCTACATCCGCCATGAAACGCTTTGCTAAATCAAAAGCTAAATCCGAATGCTGCATTTCACGACCTCTTAGCATGATTACAATTTTCACCTTATTACCTTGAGCTATAAATTTTTCGATACTCTTTATTCTTACCTGATAATCATGAGTATCAATTTTATATCGAATTTTTATTTCTTTTACTTCAACAGTATGCTGCTTTTTCTTAGCTTCTTTAGCTCTTTTTTCCTGCTCATATTTAAACTTTCCATAGTCTAAGATCTTAGCTACCGGAGGATCTTGGTTTGGATTTATCAAAACTAAATCCAAATCCTCATCATATGCCATTTGCAAAGCTTTAGAGGTATCTACTATTCCATGATTTTCACCGTTTTGATCAATAAGTCGTACTTGTCTTGCACGAATTCTTTCATTCATAATGACTTGGTCTTTACCCTTGTTATTTCTTGTCTCGTTAGCTATTGTCTTATCTCCTATACTATGTACTACATTCTCAAGACTATATTAACATAAAAGTATTTTTTTGGTATAGCAATGTATTTAATTTTTTGTAACATTCTGTTAACAATGCTAAAGTTTTTTTTTACACATACCGATATTGAATTTGTTGGTAATAAGAAAACAAAATTTTGAACAAATAAATTAAAAGGAGTATTTTATGGCACAAACAGCTGATTTTGAACAAACAGAAATTATCGTTGACATGCAAAATGGGGAGTATTTGCAGTTCGATATGACATTACCACTACAAATGTTATTTGATGACGTTATGAACTTTGTATCGAAAACGGATTTTGAGTAGGACTTCAAATTACAATGAAACTTTTGAAAAGCGGTTAACATAGTAAGTTAACCGCTTTTAGCATTAAAATTTAACTTAATCGTAATAAAATATAGTAAAATGTAGATGTTCATGCAACAATAAATGTATAAAAATTATTTGTGGGAAGAAGAGGGATAATGTGATGAAAAAATCCAATATTGTACTATATGCAATAATGTTAAGTCTAATAATTGCAAATCCTGCAAAAGCAGACTTCAAAGAGCACTATGATTTAGGGCAAAAATATCTTGCTAATTATCAATATTCAGGAGCAATTACAGAATTCAAAAATGCTATGAGAATTAACTATCTTGATTCTTCTGCACGCATAGGTCTAATCAATGCATACTGTGCAAGAGCACAATATTATGCAAACAAAGAACAAGATTACCAAAAGGCTGCAGATGACTTTAGGAGTGCTCTTTTTTACCTTGTATACTTCCCAAATGCAAATTCTGTCAAAAATTCAAGTAGTGCAATAGTACAAGCAACAGCAAATCTAAACAGTTGCCTCAATGCAATCAACTACAATACTTCACCGACTAACAGATTTAAAACGGCAAAACAACTTCGAGCAGAAGGAGAGTTTGCAGCTGCAGCATATGAATTTAACCAATCTCTTGGAGATAAAAGTCTGTTAAAAGAAAGCTTTACACAAACCGGTGATATTATGAAGCTTTTAGGTAACGATCAAAAAGCAGCTGAATACTACAGAAAAGCAGTTGCAGTGGCACCTGATGATATTGATCTAAGGATGTCATACGCCAAAATACTTGATAAACTTGGAGCTTCTGACTCAGCAGTGGAAGAATATAACTATGTACTTACAAGAACAACTGACAATAAAGATATATTATATTCTCTTGAAAGAATTTATAAAAAGAAATTGGAAGAATCACCAAATGATGCAACAGTAACTTCAAACTTGGGAGCTATTATGCAAAAGCAAGGTAACTTTGATGAAGCTTTAAGATATTATTCTAAGGCAGAATATCTGGATCCTTCTAATGTTAATACACGAATCAACGTAGGTACTCTATATCAAGCAAAAGGAGACTACAAAACAGCTATAACTGCATATGACTCAGTTCTTGTATTATATCCTGATAACACCCAAGCATTAATAAACAAAGCTCAGTCTCTTGCGAGTCTTGGAGATAAACAACAAGCTCTTAGTCTATACAAAAAAGTTGCATCTATTGAACCTGATAACAAAATTGCACAAAATCAAATGATGGACCTTGTAAGAGATACAATGACTCCACAACAATTTGTTGAATACATTAAAAAGAATAATGCAGGTTCTAACTCTGCAAATATTCTATATGATTATGCACTAAATTTACACAGACAAAACAAACTTGATGATGCTATAGCGATATACAATGAAGTAATTAAAATTGATAGCACAAATCCAGAAGTATATGTAAACCTTGCAATAGCACAAGGTCAACAAAAAAAATACAACGAAGCTATTGCAACTCTAAATACTGCAAATTCAAAATTTCCTAATAACTCACAAATTACAACAACACTAAAAAATATTAATTCTGAATTGACTGATAATAGAATTCAAACAGCTGCAGATTTCTATAATAACAAAGATTACCAAAATGCAATAAATGAATATCTTAAGATTCAACCACCAACAGCAGACATCATGCTTGGTATTGCATCAAGTTATCAAAATCTTAATGACAATATCAAAGCAGTTGAGTACTACAAGAAAGCACTTGAGCTAAAACCGAATGATTCAAATATCGCATACTACATAGCAGCACTTTATGCAGACATGGAACAATGGGATAATGCAAAGAGCTACGCAGAAAAATCAATATCACTAGATAAATCAAATCAACAAGCAATTGATCTTAGCAAAGCAATAGCAGACCAAAATAACTCACAAGCACTTGATAAAGCAATATCATTGTTTGATTCACAAGACTACACAAACAGTCTTAATATAATAAACAAACTGTTATCACAGGATCCAAATAATTCTTATGCATTGTATTACCGAGGAATGATTTATGATACACAACAAAAATACAAAGAAGCTATCAATGATTATCAAAAAGCACTATCCCAAAACCAAGATTTAACTATAATAAATTATCTTATTGCTGTAGACTATGATACACTTGAACAGTATAAAAATGCAGTGAACTACTATAAAACATTTATAGCAAAATACAATGAAGAAGATGATTACAAAAAGTACGCAACAACAAGAATTAGTGAATTAAAACAATATGCACAATAATGTTAAACAATTAATACAAAGCAAGGTATCTCTTGCCCCAATGGCTGGAATTACAGACTATGTTCTAAGGAGTTTAGTAAGAAAATATTCAAAAAATTGCCTACTTACAACAGAGATGATAAGTTCAGAATTCCTCGCTCAAACATTAAACGGAAGAAGCGGTACAGAAATATTCAAACGATCAGAAAATCATTCTCCAATATCATACCAAATTAGTGGTCATAAGCCTGAACTAATGAACAAATCAGCAAAATTTCTATCTTCTTATGCAGATATGATTGATATAAATATGGGGTGTCCTGTAAATAAAGTCGTAAAAGGACAAGATGGAGCAGCTCTGATGAGAAATCCATCACTGGCAAAAGATCTTGTAAAAGCAGTTAAAGAAGGTACAGACAAACCTGTTAGCGTAAAATTTCGACTTGGATATACTGTTGATGAGATGAATTATGTAGAATTCGGTCAACAAATGCAAGAAGCAGGAGCAGACTTTATTACGATACATGGAAGAACTCGTTCTCAAATGTATTCAGGCAAAGCAGACTGGAAAAAAATTAAAGAACTTAAAAATAATGTAGATGTACCGGTTTTTGCAAATGGAGATATAACATCAATAGAGCAAGCAGAACAATGTCTAACTGAAAGCCAAGCTGACGGTGTTGCAATTGGTCGAGCTGCAATGGGAGATCCGACATTAATATACAGAATTGAACATTACCTGCATACAGGAGAAAAATTACCTGCTCCAACGATTGAAGAAAAAGTTGAAATAATAAAAACACACATAAATGAAGAAATTGCATTAAGAGGTGAAAATGTTGGAATAAAGTTTGTAAGAAAATTTTATCCATACTATATTGCAGGACTAAAAAATGCGGCCAAAGTACGCTCACTACTTGTTACCGAAGATAGTTATGAAAAAATAATGGCAATTCTCAATGAACTGCCATATATTTGTTATTCCTTATAATAAACTTAAAATCTATTTACCTGCCAAAACTACTGTATAATCAGTTTCAGCACAGTAGTAATTTGTAGGATCATATATAAATTGCATTCCTTCTAACTGCGGAGTTTTCTTTTTCAACCAATTAAAATACTCGTTAGTTGCTTTATTTGAATGTGCCGTAAAATGAGAATGTGCCCTTGAAACACTTCCTGTACATTTTACTGTAACTCCACCAGCTTTTAACTGCTCAATTAATGTCTGAGCTTCAGCCTGCTTTTCTGAAGAATATAATACACTTGCAGAATAAGGAGTAGTTTCATCAAAATGGTATTTATCTCTATAAATTACACGATTAACAACCTCTTGTGTTTTTTCAGGATCAAGAATCCAATAACTGATATATCCTCTTTGATTTGGTGCACCAGGAAGCATAGCAACTTCTATTTTATCCATGTCAATATGCTTAGCTAACGCTGCATATTGTGACATTTCATACAAAGACATATCAGTTTTAACATATTTTTTAGCAACAGAAATTATATCAGGAATTTTTGCAATAGTTGCAGGATTTTTCAATTGATTTAACAAACTTCTCAAGAACCACTGTTGTCTTTGAGTTCTGCCTATATCACCTAAAGCGTCATGTCTAAATCTTAAATATTCGACAGCTTGTTGACCAGACAAATGATGAACGCCTTTGCTAAAATTAATATGCAAATTTCCTGAATAATCATTATAATGCATAGGTTTTTCAACATAAATATCAACACCATCCATAGCATCAACAATTTCTTTTACAGCAGCATCATGAACCATAATATACTTATCAATTTTAACACCTAAAGTATCTTCTACTGTGCGTTTAGTCATCTCAATACCACCAATAGCATGAGCTGCATTAATTTTATTTACACCATTATCATTAGGTAAATATACTTTACTATCTCTAGGAATAGACAGAGCATTTACAGACTTTGTCTTTGGATCAATATTCACTAAAATCATAGTATCAGTCCTTGTTCCAGTCCATAAATCTTTTGTAGAAGCACTGGCATCTACACCTAAAAATAAAATATTTTGTCTTCTTAAACCAAACGGAAATGTAAAATCAGCATGTTCCTTATGTTCTTTAGTTTGAGCTAACTTTTGGAACAATTCCGTAATTGGAGAATTTTTCCCGAAGTGTTTTTCTAAAAATTCTTCGTTATCAGATAATATAAATACACTCAATATTAACGATACACAAATAATAGATATCACTGCTAAAACTTTTAAAAAAGAATTCTGTTCTTGTACACGTTTTCTTGCATGTTTTAAGTAAGTAGAATTATACTCAGCTTGTTCTCTTTCATTTTGGTATCTTCTATTTTTTCCTCGTTTTGTATAATTAGTCATTTATTTTTACCTTTTTCAATTACTTTATTTTACATAACATACAATAAATACAAAATATTTACATACAATATCTTAATGATTTTATTCTACATTACCTTAACAAGATAAGTAGAAACCAGAGTAAAGTATATCGCCAACCCTAAAACATCAATAGTTGTTGCAATGACAGGACCTGAAGCTACGGCCGGATCTACTTTAATTGATTTAAGTGCAAAAGGAGTAAAAGTTCCTATAACAGTTGCCATAGTCATATTAATAGCCATAGCAACACCAACAACTATACCTAATTCAACATTATGCTGCCATCCCCAAGTTACAAGAGTAACCAAAATACCAAAAAAGCCCCCGATAAACATTCCAACAAACATTTCTCTAAGAATATGATGAAAAGCTGAACTTAAAGTAATTTGCCCAGTCGACAAACCTCTAACCATCAAAGTAATACTTTGTGTTCCAATATTACCGCCGAGTCCGGCAAGCAGTGGCATAAAAATTGCAACAATAGGCAAAGCCTCTAAAGTATGATCAAAGAAATGAGCGACATTAACAGCTACGAATTCTCCTAATAAAGTTATAAATAACCAAGGAGTTCTAGCCCTAATTGCATTAAAAATGTTACCAGATAAAATTTCATCTTCATCAACTACTTCTGTTGAAATACCGGAAGATTGGTAAATTTCTTCTGTTGTTTCTTCTTCAAACAAATCATGCACATCATCCCAAGTAATCATACCCTTCAAACGATTATACAAATCAACAACAGGCAAGGCATTATACTGATATTTCATGAACTCATCAATTATATAATCACTATAATCATCTACATGTAACTTCACAATATCCGAAATCATAATATCTTCAACTTTTTGATTAATAGGGGATGTCAATAATTTCCTTAAAGATACAACTCCTAACAAATGCTTTTGTTTATCAACAACATATACATAATATAACTCCATATTATCTTGCTCAGCCTTGCATCTGATATAGTTCAATACATCAAGTACACTCATATCAGAATTAACAGTCAAAACAACAGGATTCATAATACCACCGGCTGTATCTTCGTTATATGTCAATAATTCTCTTACTTCTTCTGAAAATTTATGCGGCAATTTATCAAGATAAGTTTCACTCTCATCATCTTCCATGTCACCCAAGACATCTGCTGCAGCGTCATGAGGCAATTTAGTAAGAATTCGAGATGCAACATCCTCGTCAATTTCTCCTAACAACTCAACCTGAATTTGTGGTGGCAAATATTCCATTAAATCAGCAGCTTTTTCTAAATCAAGCATCTTAAAACATTGAAGACGTTCTTCAGGTTTTAATTCTTGAAAAATATCTGCCAAATCAGCTTCATGATAGCCGTTCAACTCATCTTTTAATTGTTCAACAGTATCATCTTCCATAATTTCGCGAATTCTATCAACAATATTTGCAATATTTAGCATACTCACATTATATTACAAACATTATTAATAAGAAACTTATTTTTATTGTATAATTGACTCATAATACATTATGGAGAAAGAAAAATGATTAGAGATTATTTTATTAAAAAAATAGAATTAGCAATTCAAAAAGCTATCAATGACGGCAAATTAGGACAAATGGCTGAATATAAACAAGGAACACTTGCAGTAGAAAGACCTAAAAATGCAGATTTTGGAGATTATGCAGTGAACGTATCATCGCTTGCAAGATTTGCAAAAATTGCCCCGCCTCAAATAGCAAACACAATCCTTGAATATATCGACAAAGAAGATAATGAGTATAATGTAATCGGCGGATTTATAAACTTCAAATCAGGGAAAAATCTTTTAGTAAATCTTGTATATGAAATATTCAAAAAAAACAAAGATTTTGGAAAACCTGAAAATATTGAAAAAGAAAAAATTCTACTAGAGTATGTATCAGCAAACCCGACAGGACCTTTTCACATTGGACATGGTCGTTGGGCTGCTATGGGAAGTGTTCTTGCAAATCTACTTAAATTCTATGGGCATGAAGTATACCAAGAATTTTATATAAATGATGCAGGAAGCCAAATACAAAAACTTGGAAATTCTCTTGCAATAAGAATTAGACAAGAACTTGGAGAAGATGTTGACTTCCCAACAGACGAAATAGAAAGAAAAAATTATTACCCTGGAGATTACTTAATTCCAGTAGCAAAAAAATATCTTGAAACACACAAAGGACTACCTGAAAATATAAAAGAACTTTCTGATTTTGCAAAAGCAGAAATGGAAGCAATTCAAAAAGATTTACTTGAAAACTTCAAAGTTCATTTTGACAACTTCTATTCAGAATTGACCCTACACAATTCAGGTAAAGTAGAAGAATGCGTAAACAAATTAAAAGCAAGTGGTAAAATTTACCAAAAAGATGGAGCTGATTGGTTTAAATCTTCTGACTATGGCGATGACCAAGACCGTGTTATCAAAAAAGCTGATGGCTCAAATACATATCTAACTGCTGATATTGCATACCATATTGACAAACTTGAAAGAGGTTTTGACAGACTTATTAATATATGGGGAGCAGATCACCATGGATACGTAGCTAGAGTAAAAGCATCAATCGAAGCTCTTGGATATGACCCTAACAAACTAGAAGTTCTTCTTGGACAACTTGTAAATTTAGTTATTAATGGTAATGAAGTACGTATGGGCAAACGTAAAAACATGGTAACATTAGAAGACTTAATAGATGAAGTAGGTGTTGATGCTACCCGTTTTTGGATGTCAATGAGAAATATCGATACAACTCTTGATTTTGATATCGAACTTGCGAAGACAAATTCTGATGAAAATCCGGTATTTTACGTTCAATATGCACACGCAAGAGCTTGTTCTATTTTAAGACACGTAATATCTGAAAAAATCAACTCAGAAACAGGAGAAAAAACACCATCTCCTATGACTGAAAACGAACTAAAAGAAATTACAGAAAACTATCAAAAAGATACAGTCATACCAACACTTGATACTGCAAGGAAATTAATACTTAAACTTGAAGAATACAAGTCTGTAATAAAAAATTCTGCTGAACAAAGACAAGTATATACAATTTGTAGATATGTACAAGAATTAGCTAGTGAATTCCATTCATTCTACAACGCTAATAGAGTAATTTCAGAAGATAAACAGATGATGAAAGCAAGAATTGCACTTGTATACAGTGTAAAAACAGTGCTAAGAAATGCACTAGAAGATATTCTTGCAGTCACAGCTCCTGAAAGAATGTAAAATATAAATTAATAAAACATTATAACTCCCTAAATTATATGCTAAAATTTTAGTAATAGATTTAGGGATTTTTTATGAACGAAACAGACTTTCAAAACGACTATACAGTAATAGATATTGAGACCACAGGACTTAATTCAATATCAGATAATATAATAGAATTGTCCGCAATAAAAGTCCGAGATAATCAAATTGTATCCACTTTTTCAAAATTAATAAATCCAAATAAAAAACTAACCCCATTCATATCAAATTTAACAGGGATAACAGATTCAATGCTCAAACAAGCGGATACTATATCAAAAGTCCTACCACAATTTTTAGATTTTGTTGGAAAGGATATTATATTAGGGCATAACGTTCAATTTGATATAAAATTTATTAACCAAAAATCAATAGAACATCTTAACAAACCATTTGCAAATGAAAAAATAGATACTCTAAGAATTTCAAGAAAACTTAAAATTAAATCAGAAAACCACAAACTAAAAACACTTGCAGACTTCTATAAGATAAATCAAGGACGAATGCACCGTGGTCTTGAAGATTGTAGAATAACTTTTGAGGTATATAAACATCTAAAGAAAAATTCCATTGAAAAAATAAAGGAAATTGTGTAAAATAAATGTATCCTTGTGCTTGTAGCTCAGCTGGATAGAGCGTCTCCCTCCGAAGGAGAAGGTCGTGCGTTCAAATCGCATCAGGCACAATATTAATAATACAAATAATTATTTTGTATTATAATATAACTTGGTTGACAGCCGGTTGAAAATTAAATTAAATTTAATTTAAAGCCAAACAATTTAATAAACACAGATTTTATCTGTTACGACGGTAAAATCCGTTGTGGCTTCGTAGCTCAGCAGGATAGAGCAGTGGTTTCCTAAACCAAAGATCGCGCGTTCGAATCGCGCCGGGGCCATTTTTTTATGCCTAAAAAATTATTACAGCAAGAATAGCAAAAATAATCAATGGCAAATTGTAATGTAAAAAAGTCGGGATACAAGTATCTTTTACATGCTCATGCTGTCCATCAGCATTTAATCCTGCAGTAGGTCCAAGTGTCGTTCCTGATGCAGGAGATCCTGCATCTCCAAGAGCCGCAGCTGAAGTAAATACAATTATTGCTTCCATTGGATTAAACCCTAATTTTAAAAATATAGGCACAAATAAAACTGCTAAAATAGGAATAGTACCAAATGAAGTTCCAATCCCTATTGTAATAAATAATCCGACAAAAAGCATCAAAACAGTAGCAAATAGCTTACTACCAAGCATAAATGGAATAAGTCCATTAACAAGGGCTTCAACTCCACCTGTTGCATTTAACACTCCAGCAAATCCTGCTGCAACAAGCATTACAAATGCAACATATCCCATCAAACCAATACCCTCATTTATTAAAAGATCCATTTTTTCAGGATCTATTGCACGTGTTCCAAAAATTATTGTTAACCCAATCAAAGCACCTAAAGGCAACGATTTTGTCCACAACTGAACAAGTAAAGTTGCAATTGCAGCTAAAAAGGTAATACAATGACTTCCTGTAAATCTCAAAGACCTGCGTCTTTCCTTTTTTACTTCTAATTCTTGATATTCCCTAGGCTTTCTATAAGATATAAATACTGCCCACAAAAGACCTACCAATAATCCAACACCGATAAACCAAACTGATTTTGTGATATCACTAATATCAGTGTGCATACCATTTGCAGTAAGATTATCAGCTAACAATCTTTGAAAGATTAATCCAAAACCTGCTGGGAATACAATATATGGAGTTACAAGACCAAAAGCTAAAGCACATGCAACAGCTCTTCTATCGAGTTTCAGTTTATTCATAACACTTAACAATGGCGGAATAATTACAGGAATAAAAGCAATATGTACAGGAATTAAATTTTGAGATGCACAAGCAAGTAATGTCAAAATCAATAACAAAATAAATTTATTATTTTTTATCATCAAAGCTATTCTCTTCGCTAATACATCAGCCAATCCCGTATGAGCCATAGCAGCAGCAAAAGTCCCAAGCAAGATATAACTTAAAGCCGTCTCACTATTTTTACCCATTCCTTGTATGAAAATATCCATAATTTGCCCAGCATGCATCCCAGCACATTTTCCAGCTACAATAGCAGAAACTATAAGTGCCAGTAGTACATTTACTCTAAAAAGACAAAGCACACAAAGTAATATTACAGATATAATAATTGGATTAAATAACAATTCCATATATAAATGCCCCTAGTAATTATTTCATAGAAACATTAGCCAACAGTGCATCCTTAGTAGGCATTCTTCCACAAGACTTATCCTCATCACAAAAACCTAAACGTTCACATTTTGGAACTAAATAAGGCTTCAACCATGGTTCTTCTTTTATAAGCTCATCACACATCATTTTCACCATAGTTCTAATTTCATACTGTGCTCTTGTACATAATCTCAAATTTGCAAGATGAATCAATTCTCTTAAATTTAAACTCGCAACAAGAGAACTTGAAGCAGCATTAGGAAGCACAAATCTTGCATCTTCAGCAGGAATACCAGCATCAACAAATTCTTGATACTGAGCAGAAATTTGCCCCATAAAGTCAACAAACTTTTGCTTAAGTTCGGGATTTTTTTCAATAGTCGGAGGAATTATAAAATCAAATTGACCTTTTTCTTTAACATATCTTTGAGATTTTTGAGAAAAAGACATATGTCTGTGTCGCACAAGTTGATGAGTACATGCCCTTGATACATTTGATATAGCAAAACTAACCTGAATATGTTCAATAGTAGAATAATGACCTGATGAGATAACTCTTTCTATCAATTTTAACATCTTTTCTTTGTCATCAGTGCTGTTATAAATATTTATCGGATAATCTGCACTATAACATGTTCTACATGCAGTATAAACAGTTTTTAACATATTCTCCGGCTTTGATATCAAACTAACAACGGGCTTATTTTGTCCATCCATAACTACTACTCCTCAAATCTCTAAAATAAATACAATTATACCACCCTTTATAAAAAGAGTGGTACAATTGTTAAAATTCATAACAAAAAAAAATTATTTATTACCATAACGTTTGTTAAATCTTTCAACTCTTCCTTCAGAGTCAAGGATTTTTTGTTGACCAGTATAGAATGGGTGACAGTTGTTGCAAATTTCAACTGTAATATTATCCATAACTGAACCAGTTTCAATTTCATTACCACAAACGCATTTGATAGTCATTTTCTTATAATCGGGATGAATTCCTTGTTTCATTTTAAACCTCTTTCCTTGCTCAAGATTCCAAACTTGAATTTGTTACAATTTCGACTATTATCATTCTACATCATAAATAAAAAAGTGCAAGAGGCAAATAAAAATTTCAAAATCATACACTAAATGTATATTTAGGAATGATTCGTTCATTTAAAAGGTTGATGTGTTTTTTATTATGATTTGTCAAAATAAAAGCATAGAAAAAGTTAAGACATTTTATAGGAATTTGGCTAATGAATTTACACGAACAATGTTTATTAAGGTACTTGCAGAATCCTGATGAATTATCATATTCTACGCAAATTCTTAAATTGAATAATGATATACTAGAAAAACAATTTGTTCTCAGAAATATTATTGCCAAATCTGGCTCATTCAATTATACTGAAATAGTTAAATAATTTTAATTTCATACATGTATAAACGAATGAGAGGGATATGTTTAAAAAAATTTTATATCTGTTAGCATTTGTATTTTTCTTGATTTTTGCTTGGCTAATACTTAAAAATACGGACTTGAACACATTTATAGATGTTATTGAAAACAGAACTTTTGACTTACGCCAAAACATAATGATTAACGAAGGCGTAAAAAAGCATAATGACAATATTGTAATTGTAGCAATAGACGATGCAAGTTATGAATATATTTTAGATCACTATGGAGAATGGCCTTTACCTCGAGACATTTATGCAAAATTGGTAGACTATTTAGAATTACAAAAGCCACAAATCATAGCTTTTGATTTAATGTTCGTAAAATCAATGAAAAGTGACTATAATGCTGATTTAGAACTAGCTAATACTTTTAAAAAGTACAATAACGTATTTACATCTATGAATTTTGATAATCAGCCTGAAGAATTAAGAATTCCTCCTACATTACCTAAAAAATTGTCAATCAATCTAAAAAATAATTCTAATATTGACTTTTCTGAGCTTACATATACAAATTGCAGAACTATCCTAAGCGATATTCTTAATGCTACAAGCAATGTAGGGATTATAAATGTTTCACGTTCAGACGATGGTGTATTGAGAAAAATGCCTGTTCTCGTACAATATAAGAAAGATTTTTATCCCCAACTTGCAACAAAAGTTGGTATAAAATATCTTGAAGACATAGAAAATCAAAAAATTAATTCTTTAGAATTGTCAGAAAACTCAATACTATCTCTTGGGAACAGAAATATATTTTTAGACAAGGATGGCAGTGCTATACTTAATTGGTATGGTCCAGCAGGAACATACACTTATATTCCAATGTATCAATTAATAAAAGCAGCAAACAATGAAAAAACAAACCTTGATTATAATTTTAATAATAAAATTGTATATTTTGGAACAACAGCATCAAGTCTTTTTGACATAAAAACCGTACCAACAGGCAAAGTATATCCTGGAGTAGAAGTCCAAGCAACATACGTAAATAATATAATTGATAACAACTTTATAAAAAAGGTAAATAAATCAACTACACTCATAATCAGTATGCTACTCGCTGTAATCATAGCAACCATTGTAATAAAACTAAATTCTGCATTTATTGCATCAATATCTTCATTATCAATTTATTTTATTTACCTTCTAATTTCATACTATACAATGAGATTTTGTGATTTATGGCTAGAATTAATTTATCCATTAATATTTTCTATTCTAGCATTCACTCTTGCATTTATAGTCAAATATCTTATAAAATCAAGAGATTTTGAAGCTCAATACAAGTTAGCAACAACAGATGGCTTAACAGAGCTATATAATCACAGATATTTTCAAGAACAAATGAAAATGCAAGTAGAACAATCAAAACGATATGAAAATAATTTTTCATTAATAATAATTGATATAGACTTTTTCAAAAAATTTAACGATTCATTTGGGCATCAATCAGGAGATGCAGTTCTTCGACAAGTGGCATTTACTCTAAAAAAGAATGTTCGTGCAACCGATATTGTATGTCGTTATGGCGGAGAGGAAATGAGTATAATTTTACCAAATACATCTAAAGAAGAAGCTCATGCAACAGCCGAAAAAATTTGTAAAAAGGTCGCAGAAAGACCATTTAAACTTGTAAATGGCAAAGAATGTAACGTAACTATCAGTCTTGGAGTAGCAACATATCCATTTGACGGAGAGAATGCTTCCTCTATAATTGAAGTAGCTGATAATCGTCTCTACAAGGCTAAAAACAACGGGCGAAATCAAGTTGGCTAAAATAAAAAAAGGAGTCAATATTGACTCCTTTTCTATTTTTAATGTTACTCTAATCCTAAATAACAGGTACATCAACAGGTTGTGTTAATATAACTTTCAAAACTTCACCATTTGGAATATTAACATCCTTACCTTTTTTTATAGCATTAGCAGCTGCAGAATATACATAATATCCGCCACCACCTATGCCGCCACCAATAGCAGACAACGGCAACGTAATAATTCTCAAATAACCACCTGCAACATCTTCAAAAGTGTCATTACCCCAATCGGTTGAAGTCTTTGCAATTTTTTTTGTAGTTTGCCAACTTTGCTTCATGGCATCTCCATAACCTCTTGATGTAGTCAAACCTCCATCATAAGTTAAATCAGATCTTCCGACAATTGACATAGACAAAGGTAACTGTCTGCCATTTGGAGCAACTACATGATCAAAGTCAAGATATACAATAGCACCTTTAGACAATCTACGAGTAGGAACAACTCTCAAAATAGAGCCTCTTACAAGTGACCCCATAGGCAAAATCACATCAGAATCAGAAGATTGATCTGATAGCAAAACTGCCGAAAATTCTTTACCCTGATACCCTCCAATAGAAGATATAGGATTTAAAAGCTGAATAGAAAACTGAGTTCCAGCAGGAATTCTTTTTGTTTTAGCTTTAGCATTAAATGGGGACGCTAAAACATTTTGCCCAATAAGAAACAGCGACAATAATACTGTTAATATTCTAAATTTCATAAAAACTCTCCTTTTTGTTATTTTATATTCTATATGTTTATTAAAAAAATTGCAATAGAAGTACAAAAAAATAGCCTAATTGTAAAAAAGTTGCGATAAAAAAATATATTGATAAAATAAGACTATGTCTAATATTGATAAAATAGAAGAGCTTCAAAATATTTTAAAAGAAGACCCGTCAAATTTTCAAGCACGACGACAGCTTGGAGTGTTGTTACTAGATTCAGGTTTTCCAAGTGAAGCTCTTTCACAATTCAAATATCTTACAAAAATTTTCCCAGAAGATAGCGGAATATTCTACAATCTTGGAATTACTTACGAGAAGCTAAAAGATTTTAATAAAGCAGAACAATCATACTTAAAAGCAATAGAGCTTTCACCTGAAGAAATAGATGCTCAATACAATTTAGGACTTGTTTACATTGATAAAAAAGAATATGAAAAAGCTATAGACTGTTTTGAAAATGTTCTTGCAAAAGATAATAATGATTCTAATTCATATTTTAATATAGGCTTATGTTATTTTAAAGAACAAAAATATGATGGTGCAAAATACTATTTTCAAAGAACAATAGAACTAAATGACGAAGATATTTACGCACATTTTTACCTTGGAAATATCCACCTTGAGCAGAAAAATACAGAAGCTGCACAAAATGAATTTTATAAAGTAATATCAATTTCACCTGATTACAGCTGGGCTTATTTTAATCTTGCTTCAATAGATTACCAAAATGGGGACTTTGGATCTGCTATTGAAAAATTAAAAAAAACACTGGAATTTAATCCAAAAGACATAAATGCATACGAAATATATGCGAAAATTTTAGCAAAAGAATCTCTTTTTGAGGAAGCAAATAATATAATGGAAACAGCTATAAACAATTGTGGTGCAGTTGGGGATTTATACTATATTTGGGCACAAATACATAAATTAACTAAAAACAATTCAGACTATGTAAAATGTATGAACAACGCTCTTAAATTTAATAACACACTATCAGTAAGTCCTAAACTCGTAAAAAAAGAGCTTGACCAATTTATCGTATAATATTTTTGTGCTAAAATTTACCCAGAAGAGTTACCTTAGAAAGGATTTTTACAATGAAAATGTCAAAAATGTTCGTACAAACTTTAAGAGAATTCCCATCAGATGCGGAAGTTGTCTCTCATAAAATGCTTGCAAGAGCAGGCTATATAAGAAAACTTACATCAGGTGTATACAACTATATGCCACTAATGTGGAGAGTTCTTAAAAAAGTTGAAAAAATAGTAAGAGAAGAAATGGATAGAGCGGGGGCACAAGAACTTCTAATGCCGTTTGTTCAACCAAAAGAATTATGGGAAGAATCAGGTCGTTGGGAGGTATATGGAAGAGAATTGATGCGTCTACGCGATCGTCATGACAGAGAAATGTGTCTTGGACCGACTCATGAAGAAGTTATCACATCAATTGCAAGAGATGTACTTAAATCATATAAACAAATGCCTGTTAATTTATATCAAATTCAATCAAAATTCCGAGATGAAGTTCGACCTCGCTATGGTCTACTTCGTGGCAGAGAATTTATAATGAAAGATGCATATAGCTTTGATACATCAGAAGAAGGTCTTGACAAAGAATACAAAAATATGGCACAAGCCTATAAAAGAATTTTCGACCGTTGCGGACTCGCTACAAAAATGGTTCAATCTGACTCAGGAGCTATTGGTGGCAGTGTATCACACGAATTTATGGTAATTACTGACACTGATGCCGGTGAAAATGACGTATTCTACTGCAATAGTTGTGACTATTCAGCTAACTCAAATCATGCAATATCAAACTTAGCACCAGCTATCGTAGACGGTAAAGAATATTTCAAAGAAACAAAAGTAATTGATACTCCACAAACACACTCTATTGAAGAATTAAGCAAATTTTTAAACATTCCTTCAACATTAATTCTAAAATCATTAGTATATATTGTTGATAAAAAGCCAGTGATTGCATTGATTAGGGCTGACAAAACTGTTGAAGAAACAAAATTAATGAATGCTGTAGGAGGCATTGACATTAGAATTGCATCTTCTGCAGAAATAGAAGAACTAATGACTAATAAAGGATTCAAAGCAGAACCTGGATTTATTGGACCTAATGGGATGGAAGATATTACTATAATTGCAGATAAAACCGTAAAAGAAATGAAAAACTTCGTAGTAGGAATAAATGAAACAGATAAACACCTTGTTGGTGCAAATCTTGAAAAAGATATTCCACACATTGAAACATTCACAGACATAAGACTTGTTGAGCAAGGCGATTTTTGTCCAGAATGCGGAAAACCTCTACAAGTAACAAAAGGTATAGAAGTCGGGAATATCTTCAAACTGGGAACTAAATATTCTAAACCTATGAATGCAGTATATTTGGATGAGAATGGAAAAACACATCCATACATTATGGGCTGCTATGGCATTGGCATTTCAAGAACAGCTGCTGCTGCAGTTGAAGCTCACTACGATGAACACGGAATTAAATGGCCTATATCTATTGCACCATATCATGTTGTAATAGTACCTGTAAATATAAAAGATGAACTACAAATGCAAATAGCAAATGAAATGTATGAAAAACTACTATCAGCAGGAGTAGAAGTCGTACTGGATGACAGAGATGAACGAGCAGGAGTAAAATTCAAAGACGCTGACTTAATCGGTTTCCCTTATAGAATTACTGCAGGTAAAACAGTTAATGACGGATTTGTGGAATACAAAATAAGAGAAACAGGTGAAATAGAAAAAGTTACTCCACAAGAAGCAGTTGATCATATTATAGAAATTGTAAAAAATATTAAATAAATAGCAAAAGGCGGTATTTACCGCCTTTATTAATTACACATGAAAATATACACCCCAGTAAAAATTAATGAATTAAAACGGATACAAAACGTAAAGCAGCAATACTCTGATTGTTATTTACTAAGCTCTTTACATGCTCTTACTAAAAATGGTAAAGGTCAAGTAATACTAAGCAAAAATATACATAAAAATGAAAATAATGAATTTAGAATTATTTTCAATAATGTAAATAAAAAAAGTGAAAATTATTACATATATCCACAAGATATAGGCTCAATAGCAACTTTAGATTTTTATAGTCGCCCAATTAATACACAAGATTCAAAAGAAAATATAATTATTAAGTCAGTAGAATCTGCAATGAGCAAATTAGTAAAAAAACATCCTGCTAAAAAACCTATCTATTGCAGATTAGCAAATTGCAGTCATGATTTTGAATTCAACTCTCCATCTAATTTTTTATATCTTTTTACAGGAATAAAACCAATAACTTTAAATGAAAAAAGCCTAAATATGAACTTATCATGGCACAAAAAAACTGCATTAAAACTTTTAAAAAAAATAGGAAAAAATGAAAATAATAGCTTCATAGCAGGCACAGGAGAAGGTAAAAATATAAGAAATCTCCTAAGAGAATGGCACTGTTATGTAATAGATTCAGTAGATAATAAAAATAAAACAGTAAACCTAATAGATAAAAGAACAAACAAAAATATAACCTTAAATTTCGATACTTTTATAAACAAAATCAAATTTATTGTCGGTTACTTTAACAAAGACTTATAGTTTCTAATCTCCAACAGAATGAGATTTAAATGCAAAATATTTAAATAAAATATATGTAATAACCGATGCTAAGAATATAGAGACAACTTGCCCTACGTACACATTCTTAGTAACGAATTTAACTATTGCTTCAAGAATCAAAGCATTACAACAATAGCTAATAACCCACGTCGTACAGCATTTTAAATATTCTTTTAACCAATTTCCCTTTGTACAGAATACAAAAATTTTTTGAGTAGTAAATGAAAAAACAGAAGAAATAATCCACTGCAAAGCAACACACAACTGATAATACTCTTGACCAATAAAATGTATTGCAATTGCAAATATAATATAAGAAAAAGCAGCATTATATCCACCAACTAATAAAAATCTTATTTTATCAGGAATTTGACACCATCTGCTATACAAATACAAAATTTTATCCATTAATACACTTTTCCTACTAAAGATCTGTGAGTATCTAACTCAATACTATCATCAAGAGGAGACAATTTTATCTTTTGTCCATATCTTTTTTCTAAAGCTAACTCAATCAAATAATCTGCAAAATGAGGATTTTTAGGCAATAAAGATCCATGTAAATATGTTCCAAAAACATTTTTATATCGAGCCCCCTCTGTTTTGTCACTTCCGTTATTACCTTTTCCAACATTAACCAAACCTAAAGGTTTGGTATCTCCGCACAGATAAGTTAGTCCACTATGATTTTCAAAACCAACTAAAGTATTAGGTTCTAAAAAATCAATATCGACAGTTACATTACCGATAAATCTATTATTTCCTGCAACCGTATAAGCATCTAAAAGACTTATACCTAACAACTTTTCCTTGTCAAATGGCTGATAGTAATGCCCAAAAAGCTGATATCCACCACAAATACCTAAAAATACAGAACCTAAATCTCTTTGTGAGGTAAGAAAATCTTTATGTTTATAAAGTTCTTTAGCAACATCCTCTTGCTGTCTATCCTGCCCTCCACCAATAAAATATAAATCACAATCTTTTATTGGATCTGAAATATTTATCTCAGAATACTCAACTTCGATACCACGCCATTCACAACGTTTTTTCAATGTCAAAATATTCCCCATATCCCCATATAAATTAAGCAAATGAGGATATAAATGTCCTATTGATATTTTTAAATCTTTCTCTTCCACAATGAGATTATACCACAAAACTGTGATATAATTTGTTTATGAATAAAAATTACTTAATAGATACACACACACATATTAATATGCTTAATGGTCTATCCATTGAAGAAGCTATAATAAATGCAGAAAAAAACGGAATAAAAAAATTGATAATTCCATCTGCATACCCAAATGATTTTGAAATAGTCACAGAATTAACAGAGAAATATGAAAATATTTACGGCATGTTGGGTGTACACCCTTCAGAAGTAAATGATTGGGATGATAGTTTAATAAAAAAGATTTCAGATTCAGTATCAAAAAATAAAAAAATTGTTGCAATAGGAGAAATAGGTCTCGATTATTATTGGGACAAAAGTTTTAATGATTTGCAAAAAGATGTATTTATTAAACAAATAAAACTTGCAAATTCATTAAATTTGCCTATAGATATTCACGATAGAGATGCTCACAAAGATACATACGATATTTTAAAAGAACATAATAAAACATCAAAAGTCGTTATGCACTGTTTTTCCGGAAGCAAAGAATTTGCTAAAGAATGCATAAAAGAAGGTTATTACCTTGGTATTGGCGGAGTCTTAACATTTAAAAATGCTAAAAAACTAAAAGAAATAGTAGAAGAAATTTCTTTAGAAAATATAATTCTTGAAACTGATGCACCTTACCTTACTCCGGTACCTTATAGAGGAAAAGAAAATCAACCTGCCTATGTAAAATATGTAGCAGAAGAAATTGCAAAAATAAAAAATATATCAATAGAAGAAGTCATACAAAAAACAACAGAAAATGCTGAAAGAATTTTTAAGATATGAAAGAAAGATTAGATAAATACTTAACTGACCTCGGATATTTTGAGACCAAAAGCAAAGCTGCAGCAGCAATTCTTGCAGGACATGTTAAGATAAACGATGAATATATAACAAAAGCAGGATTTCAAATAAATCCGACAAAAGAATATGACATAATTGTAAAATCAATGCCATATGTTTCACGCGGAGGCTTTAAACTAAAAAAAGCTCTTGATACATTTCCTGTAAAAGTAGAAAATCGTATCTGCTTTGATGCCGGAGCTTCAACCGGTGGTTTTACAGACTGTCTTTTACAAAATGGAGCTAAGTATGTATACGCAGTAGATGTAGGTTATGGACAATTAGATTGGAAAATCCGTTCTGATAATAGGGTTAAAGTAATAGAAAGAACAAACCTTAAAATATGTTCCCAAAATGATATTTACTCAGAAACAGATACAATGGCTGATTTATTAGTAAGTGATTTATCTTTCATTTCACTAACTAAAGTCCTTGAAAACCTAAAAAAACTCCTCAACCCTGATTTTCATGAAATGATATGCCTTATCAAACCTCAATTTGAAGCAGGTAAAGAAAAAGTAGAAAAAGGTGGAGTTGTCAGAGATAAAAAAGTACACCAAGAAGTAATAGAAAATGTTATAAATTTTGCAAAAAGCCTAAATTACCATATCAACGACCTAACATTTTCGTCTATTAAAGGACCTTCTGGTAACATTGAATACTTAATCTGGCTTTCCACTCAAACATCAGAAAATAAGAGAGATTTTGACATCACAAATATTGTTGATGAAGCGTTCAAAAAACTTAATTAACAACAGGAATTTCAGCCAAAGGAGTAGCTCCATTAAGCTCGATATACCTAAAGAAATTCAAAACAATTCCCGGAGGGAAATAGTAAACGCCATTAGTAGGAGTTATTTTAAGCTGAGAATGCGTATCATCTTTTTTTAAAACACTTGCGAGAAACTGTTTATTTACAGCGGTGAACAAAATATAGCCGGTTTTTGACTGCACCTCATCAATCGTAAATTTATTTGCATTAGCACTAGCTATAGCGACATAAAATAACTTATCTGCAGGCATAATATAGTTTCTTGTACAAGTAGAAAAT
>CASECH010000091.1 GCA_949286405.1 uncultured bacterium | reverse complement strand
TAAGGTATAGAATATAATATAAGGAAGTATAAATATGTTAAGAACAGGCATTGTTGGCTTGCCAAATGTAGGAAAATCAACTTTATTCAATGCTCTTACGAGTGCTAAAAATGCACAGAGTGCGAATTATCCGTTTTGTACAATAGAACCGAATGTCGGGGTTGTAAATGTTCCTGACGAAAGATTAGCTATTTTGGCTGATTTGTGTAAATGTAAGGATATAATACCTACTGCAATTGAGTTTGTAGATATTGCAGGACTTGTAAAAGGTGCAAGTAAAGGTGAAGGGTTAGGAAACCAATTTTTGCATAATATCAGAGAAGTAGATGCTATTATTCAAGTTGTAAGATGTTTTGATGATCCTAATACAATTCACGTGTCAGGTAAAGTTGATCCTATTGAAGATATTGAAATTATTAATACAGAACTAGCACTGGCTGATTTAGCTTCTGTTGAAAAAAGAAAGGCTCGTATAGCTAAACAAGCTAAAGGTGGAGATAAGGACGCAGTGATTGAGGATAAAGTACTTGATAAACTTTCAGATCTTTTGTCAGATGGTACTTTTATAAAAATTAGCGATCACTTTGATGATGAAGAAATTCCTTTTGTAAAGCAGTTAAATTTGATGTCCACTAAGCCTGTCATTTATGCTGCTAACGTTTCAGAAGGCGATTTGAAAGACGGCAATAATTATACTCGTTTAGTTCAAGAATATGCAGATAAGCATAATGCTGAAATGGTTATTATTTCAGCAAAAATTGAAGAAGAATTATCAGAGCTTGGTGATGAGTCTTTAGAATATCTTCAAGAATTAGGAATTGATGATAGTGGAATTAACAGAATGATTAAGTCTGTATATCATCTATTGAATTTAAGAACATTCATTACTGCAGGTGAAAAGGAAGTACACGCTTGGACTATTCAAGCAGGAGCTAAAGCTCCTCAAGCAGCTGGAGTAATTCATACTGATTTTGAAAAAGGGTTCATTCGTGCAGAAATTACCCCTTATGAAGATTTTGTAAAATACGGATCTTATGCAGCTTGTAAAGAAAAAGGTGTAACTCGTCTTGAAGGTAAAGATTATGTCGTTCAAGATGGGGATTTAGTTCATTTTAGATTTGCAGTATAGAGTAAAAAAATAGGTTGCAAAAGCAACCTATTTTTTTATTGTCTAAATTTATTTAAATTATTTACTTGTTAATGAAAGGTTTTCACCTAAGTCTATTTTTTTAGGTTGTACATAAGGTTTTGAAATAAAGTTGAATTGAGGGTTATACATAACCTTACGTCCTTTAAAAGTAGGCACATATTCTTCTGATTTGCCTTGTTCCATTCCAGGCATATGATAAAGAATTAGTGTTGTATCGGAAAATTCAATATCTCCATCTGCTGAGTTTGGTCCATTGTACTTCTTCAAGAAGTATTTTCCGTTGAATTCTCTTACGACATACTTTTCATCTTTATTATAACCGTTTGCAAATATTAAACCGGGTTTTATACCAGCAGCAAGTCCTACCTGTGCATTTGAAGTGCCTTCAGATAGATTTACCGCGTCAATTTTTACATATTGAGGAGAATACCCTTTTTCAAAATTATTTACCATTCCTCCGGCATTAAACAAAGATATTGCCATTGCACCGTCAGTACTTTGTCTGAAAAGACCACATATTTTTGCACCGTTTTGAGAATCTCTCATCGGATTTAATGTAAATGGAGCCCCATCATTTAGAGCATGCATTTCAGGGCGTTTTCTAAATTCAAATAATAAATCAAGTGCCTGTTTCTTCTCTACAATAAAGTCTTTATGGTCAGAACTTTTTGGACTAACCCATTCATTATGTAAGTATGATCTGTTTTGTAAAAATATATTTTTTGTTTTTGTTTCGTAACCTGTTGATCCCAGTTCATCACCAGAGAATAATGTAGGGTTTCCAGGTAGTGCCACTAAAAACTTCATAATTCCAAGAAGTTTTGTATAACTTGGTTCCAATATAGTTTGGAATGTTTTGTTTATTACATCTTTTCGTTCTTGAGGGTCAAGTCTTAGGCCATGAGCATATTCTGCTTGTTCAATTACTGCTTCTATAGTTTTATCAAAAGGTTTTACGCCAAAAGCTTCTGCTTCAAAATGTTTTCCTTTGAAATATCCGTTTGTAAGATCAGCTATCGCAGGAGAAATTTTTTCCCATACTTCTTTTTGTCTGCTAGGGTTGTCTTTATAGTGTTCCTTTAAGGCTTGTCCGAAACCTCTATTTAAAGAATCTCCCATAGCTACTGCTTTACTATTAACATCGTGCCAGTTCATATTGTCGATTTTTGATTGAGGAATCGCTTTCCCGTCAAATTTATCATTAAGAATTCTATAAGCTAATTCTCTGTATTTTGCATTTTGTGGAGATGTCAAATCTGTATAAAATAGCTCCATATCAAGTGATAGGCAATGAAGAGCTCTCGGCACATCATGGTTGCCTAAAACATTATATGAATACATGATAGCTGGTAAACTTGCAGATCTTAAGAATTCTTTTGGATCTTTATCAACGCTTCCTACCAATAAATTGAATATTCTTGAAGAATCACCAATTATATAGCTTTCTCCACCTTCAAATGTTTTTGAGAATATTCCTGCGATATCTTTAAAGAAATAGCTGTAATTAGCCATGGTAGTGAACATAGCTTTATTTAATATTTGTCGTTCAGACTCTTTGTGAGTAGGATATTTTTCGGATGAAGGAGAATCAGTTTCGTTTTGTATTGGGTATACATCTGTGATTTCAGCCGCAATATATGCGTTAGGGTTTTCTTTTAATATTCCTTTATTAAATTTTTTCCAAAAATCAATTATAGAGTCCCAAGTTTGTTCAAAATTCATTTTTTGAGCTTTTAGTGCATTTATGTCTGCGATATCTTTTGTAGCATCAATTCTCCAATCAAGACCAGCTTGAGTCCTGTCTATTATCATTTCAGCCAGTTTATAACTTTCAATATTAGTTCCTCTTATTGACTTAATTAAAGCGTTAGTGAGTTTTACTTTGTCTTCAGCTGAAAATTTTGGAATATTCCTTTCTAATTTTGCAAGTATTGCATCAGCTTCGTTTCTTGGAGAATCTGCTATGATTCCTATCTCTTGTAAAGATGTAGATTTTAGTTTTTTATAGTCATAACTTATTTCACCGGTATTCTCATCAACCTTCATCTCAGCTTTTGGATAGAGTGATTTAATAACAGCAAATTTAGCAATTTCTGCTGTCATTTGCGGGATAAGATATCTTCCTAGTTGTGTTGAATTTTCTCCGTTTTTGATACCGACTCCTTCAGGTAATTCTTTTAATTTTATATCAATATTATCAAGAATTTCTTCGGCAAGTCTGGACATTTCATGTTTATATATGTGGTTCATTTTATAAAAACTAGGAGCATATTCTTTAGGTACAAATCCTCCTTGTTTTATAAAATCATATCTTGACAGACCTATATCTGATTCTTTTTCTGCTCTTTTAGTTATAAATGGTGATGCCAGTGTCGCAACGATATCATCTCCAAATTCGATTGTATCAAGTGGAAGATCCATTAACCCATATTGCATTATGTCTTTAAAATTCATATTTTTAAAGCTTCGTTGTGTAGGAAGATCATATTCGTTGTTAATAACATTTTCAACAATTTCTTTGTTTAATTTTGACTTTAAGCTTATTGGGAAAATACTGTTGTTACTTTTTTGCATTATCAGCTTATAATATGCATCAGATAAATTTGTTACTTGCGGGTCGTTTTCCATTATTGCTTTAATCTCTGATTTTTTAAGGTTTTGAGCAATATTTGTCATCAAAATCTGTCTGGTTTTTTTAGTCCAATATTGACCTGAAGTAACTGCGTAGTCTTGAACTTCATTGTTCTTAGCTTTTAAAAGCTTCATCATTTCTTTGCGTTCTTCGGTTGTAAGAGTTTGTTTTAGATAATTTGTGTCTGTATGTGAATATGCATAATTTAATTTGATAATATCAGCATTCGCGTCCCAAGTTTCAATCCCGCTTTCAAATTTTTCTTCAAATTCAAAATTTTCAAATTTAGTTAACATTCTTGTTGCTTCAAAACTATCTAACTTGATTGGTTTTTTAGCATGTTTGTTATATTCAATCAAGTTAGCCATATTTTTTTCATATGTTTCTTCATTGATTGGGAAGCTATATGGTATTATTGTATCGTTATGGTTATTTATGTCGAATATATTATCTGTATTTAGTTTATCATAGGATTCTATCAATTTACTTGGGTCAAGCTTTGACGGATCTTTAATCAGGCGTTTATCATATACTTGTATATATGTAGGCTTATGAGGATTATATTTTTTGTTAGCTTTTCTTTTTATTTTTCCGTTTTCTTCAAAGTATTCGTATTGACCATTTACAAGTCTTTGTGCAACGTTAGAATTTCCTTTTTGGTCGGTCATGTTTTTGCCAAAAACTCCTAAGGTAAATGGGCTGTCTTGTAGTGCGTATATTCTAAACCAGTAAAAATATGGAGATCTTTCTCCCCATTTGAGTATATGTTTGAAGTGTACACCTTCAAGACCTTCGTTGACGAATGCTCCATCTGATACGAAATTTATACCTTTGGCAAACATTTTTCTTTGTAATGATGCATAATTGTTAATGTTTCCTAATGAAGAAGCCATTTGCATACAGTTTTTATTCCAATAAGAATGAGCTGTCAGGCTGTCATCCGTAAATATAGGTGTTGAAATTATTCTGGAAAAATTATCAAATTTTCCAGCTTCAATATCTTTTTCCAGTCCTGCTAAAGAACCGCCAATTTTGTTTACAGCTGTTTTAACAGAGTTTTTTGCATCTGTGAAATTTTTATTTTTAATAATTTTTGTGGGATCCTTTTCGTCATATACCCACATTACGTTATAATTGTCGGGAATGACCAGTTTCATAGCTCCGCCCTTATTAACTTTTGAGGCATTACCATAAACTATGTTGTATATGTCATATCCCATACCGCTTTTCCCGGTATTGTCAATTACGTTTCCTGCATCAACTTTGAAGAAGGTATTATTAGGATTGTTTTTTTCAACTAATTTATAATGATATGCAAAAGATGCACCGTCATTAAATCCGAAAATATCCGCTAAATTAATATTATTTTTGCCGGAATTAAGTTTAATCCCTTTTTCCCCGTTATAGTCAGGATTTTTAAGCTGTTGTCTTCGGAAATGTTTGCTTGTTACAATGTCTTTTATGTAAGGGTATTCAGATGTTCGATCCTGCCCTAGAGAATATACTTCTAAGTAGCAATCATATTTATTTTCGTCAAAAGGATAGCTGAACTCATATTCAAGACCGCCAAATTCATCTTTTACCGGTTTGTATCCTTTAAAATTAATCTCGTTATTGTTCTTTTTGTTTCGAATTTCAGTATTTAAATTAACCTTCACAAGCACACTCCTTACTACTTAATTTATAACTCAACTGAATGGAATTTTTTGTCAAAATTAGTATTTTTATTAACAATTTTTTACAAATATTTAAGTAGTGTTTACAAAACAATTTGCTTTTCTTGATATTTACAATTTACAAATTATAATGTCTTAGTGTAAAAATATGGATAGCAGTTTGTTAAAAACAGGAGAAATTAGATGATAGCGAGCGAAATCAAATTTGATATTAAAGATATTACTCTGGCTGATCAAGGGAAAAATCAAATAGAATGGGCATTTAAAGATATGCCTGTGTTGAGAAAAATACAGGAAAGATTTATAAAGGAGCAGCCGTTTAAAGGATTAAAATTATCTGCTTGTGTGCACGTGACAAAAGAAACAGCTGCTTTATGTGTTGTTATGAAAGCTGGTGGTGCTGATGCTGTTTTGGTTGCATCAAATCCTCTTTCTACTCAAGATGACGTTGCCGCTGCTTTGGTAAAACATTATGGAATTCCAACTTTTGCAATTGCAGGTGAAACTGTGGAACAGTATAAAAATCATATCAAAGAAGCTTTAAATCATAATCCTGATATCATAATTGATGATGGTTGTGATATGGTATCGATGATTCATGCTGAAAGACCTGAATTAGCGTCAAAAATTATAGGTTCAACAGAAGAAACTACTACCGGTATTATCAGATTGAAAGCACTTGAAGCTCAAGGAGCTTTAAAATTTCCGGCAGTCGGTGTAAATACAAGTTTGACAAAACAGTTGTATGATAACAGATATGGTACCGGCCAAAGTTCTATGGATGGTGTGATAAGAGCTGCTAATATTTTAATTGCAGGCAAGACGGTAGTTATATCAGGTTATGGATGGTGCGGCAGAGGTTGTGCTTTAAGAGCGAAAGCTTTAGGTGCAAACGTTATTGTCTGTGAAGTAGATCCTCTAAAGGCTTTAGAAGCTGCTATGGAAGGGTATAGGGTTATGCCTATTGCTAAAGCCGCTAAAGAGGGTGATATTTTTATCGCTGTAACCGGTGATAAACATGTTGTTGATGTTAAGCACTTATTAGAAATGAAGGATGGTGCTTTCGTTGCAAATGCAGGTCATTTTGACTGGGAAATTAATGTTGCCGGGTTAAAAGAATATGCTCAAGAAATTAAGCAAATCAGACCTTCTTTACAAGAATATAAATTGAATAATGGAAAGTCTGTATATGTTCTGGCAGAAGGCAGACTCGTAAATCTTGTTGCAGCAGAAGGACATCCTGCTTCTGTAATGGATATGAGTTTTGCAAACCAAGCATTAGGTATTGAGTTCTTGGTTAAAAATAAAGGTAAATTGGAAAATAAACTTTACACATTACCTCATGAAGTTGATGTTAAGATTGCAGAATTGAAACTTCAATCAATGGGTATTGAAATTGATACTCTAACTCCAGAACAAGAAGAATATTTGAATAGTTGGAAAATTGATTAGAATTTTAATACTTGTCTAATGATGTATAAGTAGGAAAAAAGTACCGTTAAGTATAATTTGACGGTATTTTTTTTGCCAAATAGTTTATAAAACTCTGCTTTTTTATTTTTTATGAATTTCAGTGTAAGCGGTCTTATTTTTAAATTATTTTGAATATTTAGACTTGTTGTGAAATCGTTATTATATCTTTTGTTTCCCAATACGTAATTTGATTGACCGGCATTGTTGCTATGTCTTCTGTATCCGACAAGTGGTGCGTATATAATTGCAGAACCTCCAATAAGGTTTGCAATGTTAAATAAGAATTTATCAGGACATATTTTCCAATCATTCGGAGTTGGGTAAGATAGAATTATTTCTATTGAAGTTTTTCTAAACATTGCAGAGCTTGACGGAGACCACCACCAGCCACCATATGGTGCTGTTTTTGTGCTTAATATCCGATATTCAACATTTTCAGTATCAGTATGGAGTAATTTTTCTAATGATAAGTTAGTGTCAGTATTGGATAAGTCGGATAATGTTTTTTTGTGCGGTGAGGATATTGAGTATAGCGTATGAATTTCGTCATTCTCTCCGATTTCTATAATTTGTGCGGAGGTAAATGCAACAGAAGTTTTCATATGTACACTGATATGAGCTTTGGTGTAGTCTTTTGTTATTACGTCATCTGAATCAATAAAGCTTACAAATTCTCCTTGAGCTTCTTTTAAACCGGTTTGGAAAGCGTGAAATTGTCCGTAATTATTCTTATGCTCGATTAATTTTATATTGATTTCAGGATTTTTGTGAATAAATTCCTGTATTAAATTTACGGAATTATCTTGTGAGTAGTCATCAACTACAATTATTTCTATGTTTTGATAAGTTTGATTTTTTATACTCTCAAGTGTCTTAAGTATATATTTTTCATAATTGTATGAAGTTACTACAAAACTGACAAGAGGTAGATTAAGCATTTGTTGAATCCTTTGTATTTTCTTCTGCAATTAACCTTGCCATTTTTTTGTTATGTAAGATAGATGAAATAAATGCAGCGATAATAAATGCTAATCCGATTAGTCCAGTAATAACTTCAGGAACTTCTTTGACTGTTGATACGAGCATTAAACAAGCTAAAGCTCCGATAGCCCAATGTGCACCGTGTTCTAAATATAAAAATTTAGCAAGAGTTTTCTTTTCTACAAGCATAATTGTTAAAGATCTTACAAACATAGCACCAATAGCTAGACCAATTGTGATAATTATAATATCTTTGCTTAAAGCAAAAGCTCCTAATACTCCATCTAGTGAGAAAGAAGCATCAATTAGTTCTAAGTATATGAAGCTTACAAGTCCAGTGCATGCAACTGATTTTGTTGCACATTGAGCCACTCTCATTTGTTCGTGTCTTTCTAAATAATGCGTGAATCCATCAATTAGCAAGTATGTAATAATACCACTGATACCCGCCAGTGTTACATGTAATTTGTAATCTGCACTTACAAAATTTTGTGTAGCAAGTAGCATTAATAAAGATATAACAACTTCAATACCTTTTAAATGATCAAGGTGAGAAAGCCAATTTTCAATAGGTTTAATCCAATGAACTTCTTTTTCGTGGTTGAAAAAGTAATTTAAGAAAAGCATAATTAAAAACATTCCACCAAATGCAACGATTGGAGCGTGGGTTTGATGTAGGTAATGAGCATATTGTTCAGAATCGCTAACTGCAATTCTTGCTACCTCTGCCATACTTATCTTGGCAAAGATTGATACAACTAACAGTGGGAATAAAAACCTCATCCCAAATACTGCAATCGCAATACCCCAAGTTAAAAATCGATGACGCCATACGTGGGACATTTTTTCAAGTTTCATCGCATTAACTACGGCATTGTCAAACGATAGACTTACTTCCAAAACACCAAGTACTACTGCGATAAAGACACAAGTCAATCCGCTTCCCATATGTACATGCTCACCCCAAAAGTAAGCTGTTAAAAGTCCAAAAATTGTTATAATATATGATCCTAAAAAATATTCAAGCATTTTAATTCTCCTTCTATACCAATCAATTATATAAGAAAAATTGAGTGTGTAATCATTCAAAGTTTGTATAAATAACTATAATTTGAAAAATTTTTTGTTCTTGTTATAATCGTGGTATGAAAGATATGTTAGATAAGATTCTTCAAATTGAGAAGAAATATAATGAATTAGGGATTACACTATCAGATCCGGCTGTAATTCAAGATTACAACAGGTTTAGAGATTTGTCGAAACAAAGAAAATCAATGGAAGAAACTGTTGAGTTGTATTATGCTTGGAAAAAGGCTGTTGATGCGATAGATGAAGCAAAAGAATTGATTAAGGCTGAAAGTGACGAGGAAATGAAGTCATATTTGAAGGCTGAGATGGAAGAAAACGAAGCAAAATTGCCTGAATACGAAGAAAGAATGAAAGTTCTTCTTTTACCTCGTGATCCAATGGATGATAAAGATATTATGCTTGAAATACGTGGTGGGGCAGGCGGAGATGAAGCAAATATATTTGCTGGCGATTTAGCCAGAATGTATATGAGATATGCAGATAAGCAAGGGTGGCAGACTCAGGTGCTTTCAAAAACTGAATGTGAAGCAGGTGGCGTGTCTGAAATTATTATTTCGATGAAAGGTGATAGTATCTATTCGAAATTGAAATATGAATCAGGTGTTCACCGAGTACAAAGAGTTCCTGCAACTGAATCTCAAGGCCGAGTTCATACCTCAACTGCAACAGTTGCTGTTATGCCTGAAGTTGATGACGTTGAAGTGGAATTAAATATGAATGATGTTGAGATTACAACAGCACGTTCAGGTGGTGCCGGTGGTCAAAATGTTAATAAGGTAGAAACAGCTGCTCGTGTATTCCATAAACCAACAGGGATAATGATTTTCTGTACAGAAGAACGTTCTCAGTTACAAAATAAAGAGCGTGCTTTGCAGATTTTGAAAGCTAAATTATACGATATGGAAGTCCAAAAGCAGATGAAAGAAATTACTGATCTTCGCAGGTCTCAAGTCGGTACCGGTGATCGTAGCGAAAGAATAAGGACTTACAATTTCCCTCAAGGACGTTTAACTGATCATAGAATTAATCATAACTTGAATGTATGGACAGTTATTGATGGCGATTTGGATGAGTTGATTAATCTTTTGATGGAACACGACCAGAAGTTAAAGCTTGAAAAATTAGCGGAAGTGAATTGAGGTTAAAGTGACAGAACGTAAATGTGTAGGTTGTGGTGAATTAAAAAATAGAGATAATTTAATTAAAATTACCAAAGAACACATAAGCGGGGATGTTTTTATTAATCCAAATTCAAAAATATTTGGCAGATCAGCATATCTTTGTTATAATAAATCTTGTGTAGATGCTGCTTTTAAGAAAAATAAACTTCAGAAGGTATTAAGAACTACTATTTCTGAGGAATTGAAAGGAAAGTTACTAAATGAGTTTTGAAACGATAAGAATAAATGAAATAGCTAAAGAATTAGGAATGACAAGCAAAGAAGTTATAGAAAAGCTTGCACAAATTTCGATTACGGGGAAAATTCATTCTAGTACGATAACAATGGATCAGGTAAAGAAATTGAAAGACTTTATCAAAAGTGGTGGTGTCAGAGAAGTGAAAAAACCAAAGGCTTTCGTCGTAAAAAAAGCTAAACAGCCGGTTGTTGAGTCTCCTAAAAAAGAAGAAGCAGTTGTTGAAGTAAAAAAAGAAGTTGTTATTGAAAAACCTAAAAGGCCTCAGATTGAAATAGTTAAACCTCAAAGCAGATTGGAAATTGTAAGACGTGCTCCTCAAAAAACTGCTGATTCTGAAAAGAAAACAATAGAGAGAAAACCTGCTGCAAAAGATTCTGAAGGTAAAAAATTCCCTCCAAGAGGAGAAAGAAAACCTTTCCCTGCAAAGGTACAAGGTCAAAAAGACGGTGAAAGACCCGCAAGAAAGTCTTCCACTTCTGGTGATAAAAAGCCTATTCAGCGTCATATAATTTCGCAAGATATTTATGAAAATAAAGGACCTTCAAGAAAGCGTTCTGCTGCTGATTCTAAAAAGAAAAATAAAGATTTTAATTCTAAAAAAGAAGAACAAGAAAGAATTTCACTAGAAAAAGCAGCTGCACAAAAACATAAAAAACGTATTCATAAAGAAGAAGAAGTGCAAGAAGTAACTCAAATTGTTGTAAATCAGCCTATGACAATAAGTGAATTGGCTGAGAAAATCCAAAAGACTCCTGCAGAAATTGTAAAATTCCTTATGTTCCAAGGTATAATGGCTACTGTTAATCAGTTAATTGATGTGGATGTTATCAAGAAAATTTGTGCAGAGTACGAGCTTGAAGTCCTTGAAGAAGATTTAGATGCTTTCTTGGAAGAAGAATTAGAAAAGGAACAGAAACAAAAAGCTTTAAGTGAAGTTGATAAGAAGTTGTTGAAAAAACGTGCTCCTGTTGTTAGTATTATGGGTCACGTAGATCATGGTAAGACAACTTTATTAGATAGTATTAGAGCTTCTAAACACAAAATTGTAGCTACTGAAGTAGGTGGTATTACTCAGTCAATCGGTGCTTATACTGTATATTTAGATAATACAAAAGATAAAAAGATTGTATTTGTAGATACTCCTGGTCACGAGGCTTTTACAGAAATGAGAGCTCGTGGTGCTAAGGCTACAGATATTGCAATTCTTGTAGTTGCTGCTGATGATGGTATAATGCCTCAAACTATTGAAGCGATTAACCATGCAAAGGCTGCAGAAGTTCCAATTATCGTTGCTGTTAATAAAATTGATAAACCAAGTGCAAATCCTGATAGAATTCTACAACAGCTTACTGAACATGGTCTTGTCCCTGAAGCTTGGGGTGGTGATACAATTACTGTTAATGTTTCAGCTTTGCAAGGTACAGGTATTGATGAGTTGTTAGAGTATATTCTTCTTGTTGCTGATATGGAAGATTTGAAAGCAAATCCAAAAGCTGAAGCATCTGGTGTTGTTATTGAAGCTAACTTGGATAAAGGTAAAGGGCCTGTTGCAACTTTATTAGTTCAAAACGGTACTTTACGTGTTGGTAATTGTATTGTAGTTGGCACAGCATGTGGTCGTGTAAGAGCTTTACTTTCTGACTCTGGAGAAAGAATTCAAAAGGCTGAACCTTCTACTCCTGTTGAAATTTTAGGTTTGACAGAAGTTCCTCAAGCAGGTGACTATTTTGAAGTTGTTAAAAACGAAAAAGAAATGAAATCTATAGTTGAAAAACGTAAAGAGAAAGAACGTAACAAACGTTTAGATGCTATGCTTCCTGCACATATTAGAAAAGAATCTGTTGCTGGTGATGATGATATTCCTCAATTGAACTTAATCATCAAAGCAAATACTCACGGTTCAGCAGAGGCGGTTTCTCAAGCTATAGCTCAGTTAGAATCAAGTTTGATTACAACGAAAATTATTCATGTTGGTGTAGGTGATATTTCAGAAGCTGATGTAATGCTTGCATCTGCATCTAACGCTTTAATTCTAGGGTTTACTGTTAAAGAAGATAGTAATGCTTTAGCTGCTGCTGAAAAAGAAGGAGTTACAATTAAGAAGTATGATATTATTTATCAAATTCTTGAAGATATTGAAAAGACAATGCTTTCTTTATTAGAACCTGAATTCAAGGAAGTTGAACTTGGTAAAGCTGAAGTTCGTCAAGTATTTACTATTGGTAAGACAACAAGAATTGCTGGTTGTTATGTTACTGAAGGTAAGATTGTAAGAAGTAAGGATGCAGTTCTTTATCGTGACGGAAAAGAAATATTCAGAGGGGCAATTGACCAATTGAAACGTTTCAAGGATGATGTAAAAGAAGTTGCACAAGGCTTTGAATGTGGTATTTCTTTTGCAAAATGGAACGATATTGAAGTAGGCGATATAATTGAAGTTTCAACAAAAGAAGAAGTTGAACGTAAGAGTTTAGATTAGTAAAGGTGAATCTGATGTCATTAAGAAATGAACGTGTAAGAAAAGAATTAATGAGGGATATTTCTGATATTTTAAGAAAAGAAATCAGGGGATTACTTGGAGTAGTTTCTATTATTGATGTAGAGGTTTCTCATGATAATTCCTTTGCAAAAGTTATTTATAGTGTTCTTGGTTCTGATGACCAGATTCAAAAAACAAAAGAAGTTATTGAAAAGAGTACTCCTAAAATTAGGTACGAAGTTGGGAAAAGAATTCGTTTAAGACTTACTCCAGAATTGAAGTTTGTATATAGTGATTCAATAGAAAAAGGTTCTAGGGTTACTGAATTGATTGATAAAATTTCCAGAGGAGAGCTGTAGTTGTGGAAATTTCATGGGATGACAAAAAGGTTGTCCAAGAAAATTCAGTCCCTTCTTTATTTGGTGTTGTAAATGTTTATAAACCTGTTGGTATGACTTCACATGATGTTGTATCGAGGTTGCGTAGGGCTACTAAAATTAAGCAGATTGGACATACTGGAACATTAGATCCTTTTGCTGAAGGAGTTTTGCCTGTATGTATTGGGAAGGCTACGAGACTAATAGAATATTTTGAGGACGATAAAGCATATATTGCGACAGTACAATTGGGTAAAAGCACTACAACTTATGATATTGAAGGTGATGTTGTAAAAGAGTTTGAAAAAAAAGTTAGTCATGAAGATATAGAAAATGCTCTTAAGAATTTTGAAGGTGAGATATTTCAAATTCCTCCGATATACTCTGCAATCAAGGTTAATGGGAAAAAGCTATATGATTATGCTAGAAGTGGAGAAAGTGTAGAGATTGAACCGAGAAAAGTTTTTATTGATGAGATAAAACTGCAAAATTTTGATGAGTCAAAACAGGTTGCAGAGATTTTGGTAAGATGTTCTAAGGGAACTTATATCAGGTCTATTGCTAATGATTTAGGAGAAATCCTCGCTTGTGGCGGTTATTTGACAAAGCTTGTAAGGATAAAAGCAGGTAGATGTTTGGTTGAAAATTCTGTTAGATTGGAAAATTTGATTGATTTTGACTCTGTAAAAGCTTTTATTATTAATCCTATTGAGATGTTACCTTTTAAGCAAGTGATAGTTGATGATATGCAACGTAAAAAAATTATGCATGGTCAAGCTTTGACAAATTTTGGAATAAAGCATGGTGATTTTGTTATTTTGATTTATAATGGGAACGTAAATGCAATTGGAATTGCAGATGAGGATTTTATAAAGATTAAGAAAGTGTTTTAGATATATGAAAAAGTTTATTGCTCAAGTTCTATTTTTATCAATTCTTATTTTGGGTTCAAGTGGTTGTGCTATGGCTTCTGCTTGTAATTATATTTGCCCTGAAAATGTTGAATTGACATCAGCTGCATCAAGATTTTTTAGCAATATTACAGGACAGAATTTTATTGGAGAAAAATTTGGTGAAAGTTTAATTAAAAAGGCTTTGAAAAAGAATGCTGATGGTGATTTCAAGGTGACTTTGGATTCATATAGCGTAAGAGACTTGAAAGCCGGTAAATTTAAATCTCTTGATATAAAAGGTAAAAATATATTAGTAGATGGGGTCTATATTTCTGAAGCAGAGATGCGAACTCTTTGTGAGTATAACTATATTTCTCAAGATAAAAATGGTGATTATATAGTTATGGAAAATATTCCTGTTGCTATATCTGCTGTGATAACTGAAGAAGATTTAAATAGGACTATGATGTCAAAAGATTATCAAAGATTGTTAAATGATTTGAATACCTTAGGTGGAGCATTTAATATATTTTCTATAGATTCTACAAGAATTAAAATTAAGGATAATAGAATTTATTATATTGTTAGAATAGCAGTTCCTTTTGTAAGAGCGACACAAGAGGTTGTGATGAGTGCTAATTTAAAGGTAGTTGATGGTGAAATTAAATTTTCTGACCCGGAATTGTTAAATAACCGTCATGAAGGGAAAGATTTAAGTAAGCTTGCAAGTGTACTTAATTACATAAACCCTCTTGATTTTTCTATGAAAATACTGGAAAATAAAGATGCTGAATTGAGTATAAGAAACATTTCTATTCAAGATGGAAAGATTCTTGTAGATGCAAAAATGTTGATACTAAAGGATGTTAATAAATAAGGAATATAAACAATGAAACAGAATGAAAGAATATTTATAGGTGTCACAGTTGTTATAATGGTAGCTGTTTGTGCATTTTTGGGAATGAAGTATTTATATCATAATGATGCAACTGCTAATGGACCATTATTGCCTGCTTCTGAAGAAGAACAGACTTCTTCTCAGGAAGTTCAGAAAGAAAAAGTTCAAGAGCCTGAGCCTGTAGAAAAAGTTTATGTGACTGTATATTTTATCGGACAAGATCCAGCATCTAAATCAGAAGTTTATAAGGCGGTCAAAAGAGAATATGATAAAGCAATTGATGGGTCTAAAATTAGGTATGCCGTAAAATCTCTTGTTGCCGGACCAACATCTTATGAAAAATCTAAAGGAGTATATTCTGAAATTCCATCTGGGACAAATGTAATATCTGTTAATGAACAGGCTGATAAGGTGATTGTTAATTTGAATGCCGCATTTGAAGGCGGTGGTGGTACTGATAGTACTTATAAGAGATTGTACCAATTGATAAAGACTGTAAAAAGAAATACTGATAAACCTGTTTATTTGTATATTGAAGGACAAAAGGCAGACGTAATCGGTGGTGAAGGGATAATGATTACGCAACCGTTAAATGACAATTCTTTGGATGGTTAGTAGTTGTTATGCAAAAAAAAGATTTAGAATATTATCTTAATTTGGATTGGACTTTGATTGAGGGCGAGGATTTGGATTTCGAGGGAAATCCTTATCATTACATTGAAATAAGAGAAATTCCAAGTTTTGTGTTTTGTGCAAAAACTATCGAAAAGGCTCGTGAAAATTACAAAAAACAGCTCAAATTGACTTTGATGGTTATGTTAGAAAGTGGCGAACATATTATTGAGCCTGATGAATTTGAGGATGAACCTGATTGGGAGAGCTTATGTCCTTAGTTTTTGTAGATTTCAGCATATTTAGGGTTAACTGCTAACCATTTGAATGTTTGTTCATCTGTTTCAGGAATATCAATTACAAATGTGCCGCCGTAACGACCTCTTGAGAATGCTAAGTAGCCTTCTTTTGCAAGGTTTTGGAATGCTTTGCGGATTGTGTTTGGACTCAAATCCATTTCTTTAGAAAGTTCTATTATTGACGGAAGTTTTTGCCCTATTTCATAGTTCTCTGCGATAATTTTTTTGATGTGGTTTTGGGTTTTCTCATAATAGTAAAATGCGGTGTCTTGAGCAGGTGCAAAAATTGAGGTCTCTTTTTTTATTTCTATATTTTTATCATAAGGCATCTTTATGACTGTTGTTCCGTAACGTCCTCTGCGAGCAAGTAGTATTCCCTCATCAATAAGGTTCTTTAGAGCATCGTGTATTGTTTTTATGCTAACTTTTAATGTAGATGAGAGTTTGTCATGAGGCGGAATACGATCCCCAATATTTAAGTTTTCATTTATATAATCTTTTAGGTCAGTTGTTACTTTTTTTACTAAAGTATTATCCTGATAATCCTTTTTTATATCTTCAATTTCAAAATCTTTTGATTTAAGTATCCATCCAGATTCATTGGCATTTTTGAACTTATGTTCAATAATGCCCACTGTGCCTAGGTATTCAAGAGCAAGACGTGTAGTGTTTGCTGAGCACCCTATTTCTTTTGAGATTGCTCTTGATGATGGTAGCGGTTGTGAAATTTTGAATTTATGTTTCAGAATATATTTTTTTATTTCTGTAATTGCAAGTTCTCTTTTTGATGTAAGTTTTCTCAAACTTGGTTTTGTGTTTGTGTAATCTTTTACAAGTGTACCAATACATTGTTTAGATTCTACATATCCAAGATCTTCAATATATCTCAAAGAGTTTTGTATGGTGCCGATACTTACCCCTAAAAGGTATGCAAGTTCCGGTTTTGTAGGTAACAAGTCATTAACTTTTATCTTTCCTGTTGCTAGGTCCTGCTTTAACCAGTCCATCATCCAGTTTGCAATAGCTATAGCTTTAGACTCTGAAATGTTTTTTAAATCAGGTAATTCTACTTCTATATTATGAACTTTAATTTGATGAAGACTTGATTTTTGTGGGAGAATAAAGTTTTCCTTCATACACGCTACCTCTTTTGCTAACTAATAATACACTATTTATAAAAAAACATCAAATTATTTTTTGCTATTTTGTGAAGAAATTTTAATTTGGTCAAAACAAAAGCCTCTTATTATAAAGAGGCCTTTGCTGATTTTCAAACTTTTTTTGCTTACTCTAATAATGCTTCAAGGATATCTGCATTTCTCGATGCGGTAGTTGATTCTCTAACTTTTTGTTTGTAAATGTAAGTTCGTAGAGCTTCTCTAATTAATTCACTTCTTGAACGATTTTCTCCTTCAGCTACTTGGTCAATTTTGTTCAAAAATTCTTCGGGCATAGAAATTAATACGCGTGCCATATATTCTCCTTTTCTTTTATTAGATGTATTGCTCTGATATTTATATAAAAACAATTTGATGTAAAAAAGTGCTATTTTTTATATAAAAAATATATCTATATTTTATAAGTTCCCGTTTGATAACGGTTTTTAACCTATTATTCAAGTTTACAAATGTTAATATTATAGTTTTTTCGTTGTGCAAAATGTCTTTACAAGTGATTGCTTTTAATATAGGATAAGAAGAAGAGGGTATCCGATGGAGAAGAAAGACTTGAAATATAAAAGAATTTTATTGAAAATTAGCGGAGAAGCACTTTTGGGAGATCAACAGTTTGGAATTGATTCTAATCCGCTTAAAAGAATTGCTGAAGAAATAAAAGCTGCAAAAGATTTAGGTGCAGAAATTGCTGTCGTAGTAGGTGGCGGTAATATATTTAGAGGTATGAGAAATAGTGCAAAGCTTGGTATGGATCAAGCTTCAGGTGATTATGTTGGGATGCTTGCAACTGTTATGAATGCGGTTGCGTTGCAAAGTGCTTTAAACCAAATTAAAGTGCCCTGCAGAATTCAAAGTGCCATAGCTATGAATCAAATTGCAGAGCCTTATATAAGACATAGAGCAATTAGACATTTGGAAAAGGGTAGAGTTGTTATTTTTGCCGCTGGTACGGGAAATCCATTCTTTACAACAGATACAGCAGCTGCTTTGCGTGCTTCTGAAATTAATGCAGAAGCGATGTTGATGGCTAAAAACGGTGTTGATGGGGTATATACTGATGATCCCAAAACTAATCCGGATGCGAAAAAATTAGATAAAATTGTATATGATGACATTATTAAAAATGGCTTAAAAGTTATGGATACATCAGCTTGTGCTTTATGTAAACAAAATAGTATACCGATTGTTGTTTTTGATTTTGATGCAAGAGATGGTATTGTAGATATTTTGAAAGGAAAAGAAATCGGTACTTATATAAGTTTATAATGTATTAATGATATAAGAAAGAGGTAAATTATGTCTGAAGCTTTAGAAGAACTATTTATGTTCGGCGAAGAAAAAATGGAAAAAGCTATTTTACAGCTTAAAAAAGAATTTGGTTCTATCCGTTCTGGAAGGGCTAATCCGCTAATTTTAGACAAAGTTGTAGTTGATTATTATGGAGCCCCTACTCCACTAAGACAAATGTCTCAAGTATCTGTACAAGATGGTACTACTTTGGTTATTACTCCATATGATAAATCAATTTTAAAAGAAATTGAAAAAGCAATTATCAAAGCTGAAATTGGTATTACTCCTAACAGTGATGGTATTTGTATCAGATTGGCTTTCCCTCCTTTAACTGAGGAAAGAAGAAAAGAGATCTGTAAAGATGTTAAAAAATTGGGTGAAGATTCGAAAGTTGCTATAAGAAACATCAGACGTGATATGACTGATGATTTGAAAAAACTTGAAAAATCTGAAAATCTTCCTGAAGATATGGTGAAAGATAATCAAGATAAGATTCAAAAATTGACTGATAAATATACAGGAATTATTGATACAACTGTTTCAGAAAAAGAAAAAGAGGTTCTTACTGTATAATGGAAAAGAAATCAGGCTTGAATAATAACGCAACAAGAATGCTTACAGGGTTCATTATGGGGACCATTACTATGGGTTGCATAATGTATGGTGGTATTGCTTTGTTGATTTTGTTAGCAATAATAATATTTTTTGCATCTAAAGAGTATGTAAAAATTCTTGAGCATAAAGGTTTTTATCCAAGCCTGAAAATAATGATATTAGGTGAAGCTTTACTTGCTGCAATTGCTTATTTTCAAAGATTTGATTTGGTTGCTGTAGCTTTGACGTTTGGCTGTATGTGTTCATTTTTATGGGTTCTTTTCAGAGGAAGGCAGCCTTATATTGCTAATGTATCTACAACTCTTTTAGGATTTGTATATTGCGGTTGGTTCCCGCTTCATTTGTTGTTTTTAAGAAATTTAAACTCTGAGCAGTTTCATGACGGTTTAGGGTTTGTTGTTATGATGTTTACTTCAATTTTGCTTACTGACATTGGTTGCTATTATGCAGGAAG